>JAVVYT010000001.1:0-4283 GCA_036650995.1 Clostridia bacterium
TTATAAAAATAGCACCTAAATCTTAGTTTTGGTATAGCTAAGAGTTAGGTGCTAATGGGTTTATTAAGATGTTTTTAAATAGGCTTTTATTAAGAACTATTTAAAAGACAATGTTTTAAGTGGGGGGCAAAGGGGGTTAAACTTCGGTAAGGACTACTAAAATCATTGGTTTACGTTTTGTATTTTTATAGAGGTAATCAGAAAGGGCATCTTTAACCATTGATTTTATGCTACCCCAATCTTTAATATTTTTAGCCTCACAGTTTAAAATAGTTTCTCTTGAGATAGATTTTAAGGTGTCTATTAGCTGCTCTGATTCACGAACATAGACAAAACCACGAGATACGATATCAGGTCCTGAAATTAAAGCACCATTTTGACTATCTAAAGTTGCAACTAAAACAATAAGTCCGTCCTCTGCAAGATGTTTTCTGTCACGTAGGACAATGTTACCAACATCACCAACACCAAGTCCGTCAACTAGCACTTTTCCGGCAGGAACACTACCAGTAATTCTAGCACTTGATTCAGATATTTCAAATACATCGCCTATATCTAAAATGAAGATATTAGTTGTTGGAATTCCCATATATTTAGCAAGTCCAGCGTGTTTTTTAAGATGTCTAAACTCACCGTGAACAGGGATAAAATATTTTGGTTTTGCAAGTGCCATCATAAGCTTTAGCTCGTCTTGACAAGCATGCCCTGAAACGTGAACTTCTGCATAGGATTCGTAAATTACCTCTGCGCCCACTTTAAATAGCTCGTTTATCACCTTTGAAATTTCCTTTTCATTACCAGGGATAGCAGAAGAGGACATAACTACAAGGTCATTTACTCCAAGCTCTACTTTTTTGTGGTCTGAAAAAGCCATTCGATAAAGTGCGGACATTGGCTCACCTTGTGTACCCGTTGTAACAAGTACAATTTGGTCTTGCGGATATCTTGAAATGGTATCAATATCTATTAAAGTGCCTTCAGGTGCGTGCATATAGCCTAAAGAGGTGGCAACGGATACGATGTTTACCATACTTCTTCCTGAAATTGCAACCTTGCGTCCGTGTTTTACAGCGGAGTCGATGATTAGCTGAACTCTGTGTACATTAGAGGCAAAAGTGGCGATAATAAGACGTCTGCCAACACTTGACTGGAAGATAGAGTCAAAACTCTCTCCAACTTTTCGCTCAGATACAGTATAACCGGCACGCTCAACGTTTGTTGAATCGGACATTAAAAGCAAAATTCCTTTTTTGGATAACTCACCAATTCGTGCTAAATCAATCATCTCACCTTGAATAGGTGAAGAGTCAATCTTAAAGTCACCAGTGTGAAGTACAATGCCGGCAGGAGTAGTAATTGCAAGGGCGCAGGCATCAGCTATCGAGTGGTTTACTCTGATAAATTCAATGTTAAAATTACCTAACGTTATGTTGCTACCAACAGCTACTTCAATTAGCTTTGAAGTCTTGTCTAGCTTTGCTTCTTTAAGCTTGTTGTGCAAAATTCCAAGAGTTAAACGAGTGCCATATATTGGGAAGTTGTATTCTCTTAAAACAAAAGGGATAGCGCCGATATGGTCCTCATGTCCGTGTGTTAAAACAATAGCATGCACCTTGTCTTTGATTTTTTCTAAATAGCTTGTATCAGGAATTACAAGGTCAATTCCAAGCATATCATCATCAGGAAAAGCAAGTCCACAGTCAACTATAATAGCCTCGTCTTCATACTCAAAAACTGTAATGTTTTTGCCGATTTCGTTAAGGCCACCTAGTGGAATGATTTTGAGCTTTTTCTCGTTTGGATTGGCTTTAAATTGCTTTTTAGGCTTGCCGGATTTTATAATAGTAGTGTTGATGTTTGGACGCAAAATACGAGAGTTTGCCTCCTTTTTGGTTGCGGGTTTTGCAGGCTTTGCCGGCTCTTTTGTAATAGAAGTTGTTACCTTAGCAGATAAATCTGTCGGCTTTTTGTTTGTGTTTGGTCTGAATAATGGTGATTTTTGTTCTGTTGTTTCGTTCATTGGTCTTTTTCCTTTCAATTTTTTTAATACGTTCAAATTAATATGTAAAATAATTATTTATTTTAAGAAATAAAAATTGCAATAGATAGACTTTTAGTATCAAAAGATAAAAAAGTCTTATAAATTCAACTTATAAACCGTGTATATCAAGTTAACCGTTCATTATTGCGAAAAAAATTCGCAGTTGTTTAATTATAGTACCGCAGATTAGTTGTTTTGTCAAGCTAATTTTATATATTATTTGTTTTTATTTTTTTATTAATTTCTAAAAAATATATTTTAAGCAGTGCTTTATAATTTATACTATTTGCCTTTAGTTTTTTTATATTATTATTTAAAATATATTTTAAGTAGGGGTTTATTTTTTTATATTATTTTTAAAAAATATATTTTAAGCAGTGCTTTATAATTTATACTATTTTGCCTTTAGTTTTTAAAAAATATATTTTAGGACAAGTTTTATTTTCTATACATTTTGCTTTTAGTTTATTATATTATTCCTTTGATATATTTAGCTGTTAGAAGCTTTATTTTTGATAGTGTGTGCGTTAAATGTTCTCTTAAAACAGGGAAGTAATTTTGAAGTTTGTAAATCTCTTCATTTGTAATCTCAAGATTGCTACAAGTCGCCTTTAAGTATATGTCGATTATTTCGTTAAAATGTGAAGTTTTGTAAAAATCATCAAATTCTAATAGCTCTAAAAGATACTCATTTAAGGTGATAGTAGGGCGTATTTTAAGATTTGTTGTCTTTGCTATTATATTAAAATACTGCTCAGATAACTTAATTGCAACTACTCTGTTGTCTTTAAATAATATAGCCTTAGCTAGTTTTTTCTCTGCTCTTTTAGAGCGATATTTTAATATTAGTATAATCAGAACTGCTAGAATTATAACCGCAATTATGATAAAAAAGTAAATTAAGTAATCTAAAATATTAAAAGTCTTTTCATTTTCTTTTGTTTCACTAGAGGAACTCTCAGGAGCTAAAGAACTGCTAGAAGAGCTAGGAATAGGTGGCTCAGAGGAACTAGAGATATCCTCACTAGAGGAGCTGTTGTTTTCACTTGTAGCAGAGGATCTTATAGAATTTTCATAAAAGGACTTTGTCAAAGTAGGGGTAGGCTCAAACGCAACCCAACCAAACCCTTCAAAATACAGCTCGGGCCATGCGTGAGCATTAAGACCGGTAACTAAATACTGACCGTCTGCATCGGTGTACGCCGGCATTGCATACCCTTCGACATATCGGGCAGGGATTTTAGAAATTCTCGCTAGTATTACCATAGAGGTGGCAAAAGAGGTGCAGTAACCGGACTTTGTATTAAATAAAAAATTATCAACAAAATCTTTGCCACTGGGTAGTGGAGTTACATCTAATGAGTATTTGTAATTTTCGCTAAGGTGCTTTTCAATTGCTTTGGCTTTGTCATAGCTTGTTGTAGCATCTTTTGTAATTTCTTTTGCTAGGGCATAGGTTTCTGGAGTGATATTTTTAAGCTGTAAATACTTATCGTTTATGCTTTTTTTACGAGTAATTAAGGCGGTTTCTATCTCGCTTACTTTTTTGTTTTTCTTTTCATAAATATCGGGATAGCTACTTTTTAATAAATTTTTAAAGGTGTCACCACCATAAATAGGAACAGTCGCTGTGTATGAATAGGTGTATTTTGCAGGTGGCTCTTGTGAAAAAATAAGCTCACCATTATTTGAAAACTTTGGCTTGATTGAAGTTTGTAGATTGCTTAGAATAGTAGAAGAATAAAGCTGATTTGATTCTATATTTACAAGGGTAATCTCGTTCTCAAAACTCCTAACGTAGTTATCATCCCCTACATTAAGATATTTATATGCGTTGTTTTTCTCGATGTTCGCCATTTGGTTTTCATAGTCGTTCTCACCGATTTTGCTGGTATTTTCCCACCTATCTAGGTTGTAGCTATCCTTAACATACGCACGCAGATAATATGAAACGGGTGACCACGCTCTTAAAACAACGGTGTTTGTAAGCTTTGGCTTGGTGTCTAGCTTGTTTGTGTCAAGTCCAAAAACACTTTCAGAAGGAGCATCTTTTTTTTCTGGATCAAAGATAACCGATTTTGTAAGCTCGTCGATTATAGGCATTTTAATCGGCAAATGAGGTTTTGGTAAAAACAGTATTATAGCAAAGACAACTAGTAAAAAAGGGGATAGATAAAGCACTATTTTGTATCCGTTTATAGGAGCTACGCCTTTGTGGTTTTTTAAAAAAGAACTGCTTGTA
>JAVVYT010000001.1:4293-22981 GCA_036650995.1 Clostridia bacterium
AACGATAGACAAAGGATTGTAAGTGCTATAAATATTAAAAATACAGTAGAGGAAATATTATCAGTTTGAAAGTTTATAACTATAAACGTTAGTAAAACAATAAAATGCGGGATAATATAAAGCTTAGCTCTTAGAATAAAGAGTGAAAAAATATAACAGGTTAAAATGCAAAATCCTAAAGCCCAAATAGTATTTTCAAAAGAAACTGTTGACCCTTTAAGAGTTATAATATTGTTTATAAAATCTGCCGAAAAGCTAATAAAATTTTTGTTTAAAACTGAAATGACCGCTGTTATAATAGCCATTGCCCCTATAAAGATAAAAGGCATTAGCTTTATTTTTCTTGTAGCTACTGAAAATAAAGAGGTAAGGCTAATAACTATTATCATCTGAGTTAGCACAAATGGAATTTTTAAAAAAGATAGAAAAATATAAGAAAAGCAAAAGCTAAGAATTAGAGTGTAGAGAAAATTCATAATATAGTTTTGTTTTTCTTTTAACATTTTTAAAGCTCCTTTTTTAGATATTAATTACCGTGTAATGAAGATTTGTTGCCTCTTGCTTTAAGAGGTTAGCTGATTTGTCTTGTGAAATTATGGCGATGTTTTCGACTGCGTTTTTAGAGTAGATTATGTCTGTTACAATCTTTTTTAAGGGTGGCGTTTCGCAAAATTTAACCACCGCTAAAGTTTCGTAGAGGGAATAGTAATCACCGAGATTTTCCATATCTAAATGTACCATACCTTTGTTTTGCAAACTGTTATTGTAATATTTAAGGCTACATTTTATATCGTTTTTGTAACAGTAGTTTAAAAGAGAGGCGGCTTTTTCTATAAGTTTATCCTGCTCTTTTATCTCTGAAATTTTGTTTGATATATCAAGGATAATAGTAATATTTGTGTTTTGCTCTAAGGCAAATTCTTTTATTAATAGGTTGTCTTTCTTGGCTGAAAGCTTCCAGTGCATAAATCTAAGCGAGTCACCATTTACATAGTCACGAACGCCCTCAACTTCGGATAGGTCGGGAGTTTTAAAGCGGTTATTTGTTACTGTATCAAAACTTTCACCATTAAAGGTTGTAAGAGCTTCTATTGGAACGATAGTAGGCAGTACTGTTATATATTTTCGAGGTAGCAATGTACGTTTGAAAAACAGCCCCAAAAAATCGTAATATTTTATCATACGAATGGAAATTCCATATTTACCACGATATGGCGAGGATAAACTAAGGGTTGTTTTATGAGTTTTAAACGGATAGGCGGAAATATTTATAGGCGCTGCTTTATTTCCTAAAATGTTATTATCATTATAAAGGTAAACAGTTATAAAAGGGGCAACTACTATCCCTTTATTGAAAACGGTGATAGTAAGCTTAAACGGCGTGTTTTTAACTACTCTTAAAGAACTAGCAAAGCTATCAATCTCTGTAAATTTAAGGGAAATTCTAAAGAGTATAAAAGATACAATCGGCAAAATAATTAGCGTGTATAAAATCGTGTATGGAATAAGTCCGCCATAAAAGTATAAAAACGCAATATCCAGCAGGAGTAGTAGACCGTAAATTACTCTATTTTTTATCATATCCGCTTACCTTGACAGATACGTTACTTATTATATCGGCGATTATCTTTTCCGGTGTAATTTTTTTGAGCTTAGCTGACGGAGTTAGGATAATTCTATGTGATAAAACTGAGCTTGCAATCTCTTTTACGTCGTCGGGGATTATAAAATCACGGTCGTGCATTACAGCAACACCGCTTGAGGCACGAAGAAGAGCTAGCGTACCACGAGGGGACACGCCAAGCGATAAAGCTTCATTGTTTCTTGTGGCAACTACTATATTTAGTATGTAACTTTTAACATCGTCATTTACAAAAACATTTCTAACTCTGTTTTGTAGCATTAAAATATCACTAGTGGTGGCGATATTAGCTAATGTAGTGATTGGGTTTTCTGATTTATATTTATCTAAAATTTGAATTTCGTCTTTAAACATAGGATAGCCAATAGATATTTTCATTAAAAATCTATCAAGCTGAGCTTCGGGCAGGGAGTAGGTACCTGAGGTTTCAACAGGGTTTTGCGTTGCTAGCACCATAAATGGGGACATTAACTTATAGGTATGCCCGTCAACAGTCACTTGATTTTCTTCCATTGCCTCTAGTAGGCTAGACTGTGTTTTAGCAGAGGCACGATTAATCTCGTCTACTAACAAAATATTAGTAAAAATAGCACCCGGAGAAAACTCGAAAGCGTTTGTCTGCTTGTTTAAAAGTGAAAATCCAGTAACATCAGAGGGTAGAACGTCAGGGGTAAACTGAATTCTTCTAAATCTTGCATCTATTGTTTTTGCAAGCGAGGAAACAAGAGCAGTCTTGCCAACGCCTGGAATATCATCTATTAAAATATGCCCGTCACAGATAAGAGCTATGATGACTTTTCGAATTACATCGGGTTTTCCTAAAATGACCTTCTCTATATTTTCTGAAAGCTTATGGACTAGATTAGTAGTATCGTTCAAAATGACGTCCTCCAATTGAATATTTAGAATTTTGTATTTTAATAATTATAATACATTAAATAGAGAAATGCAACGTAAAAATACTAATATAGAAGAATTTTATAGTTGAATTTTAAAAGTGAAACAATAGGCTTTAAAAGCAGATAAAAAAGCATTTCAAATACCAGTCAAAACTATAAAAAAATAAAACTATCTTTTTTAAAAAAGAGAATTTATAAAATATTAGAAGTGGAGAGAACGTTATATTAATTGTTTTAAAATCATCTTTAAAACAGCCTTAAAAATGGCAATTGTGCAAAAAATACATAGAAGGTATAAAAACCAGTGAAAAAATCTCCGTTTTAACCAAACTGATAAAAAAGGCTAAAAGTTAAAATTTATCTCTTGACATAGGTTGCAATTTGTGATAGTCTAATATACTGTACCTAAATGTACTTTTATTTAGATTTTAAGACGAAAAAAGTGCAGACACAAGGTCAAAAAAACGCCTTTTTTTCATTTAAAAAAAGATTTTAATTAATGCTTAAAATGGCTATATCATTAGAAAAGCAAGGATAATTTGCAAAATTTATGGAATGGAGATACGCTTATGAAAAACAATACTACAAATAACGAAAATTTTGTAGCAGACCCAGCCGAAGTTAATGCCAAATTTGAACAATTAGGCAAAAACACCAGGGTCAGTTTTGCCAAAATTGGCGAAAAGCACGAAATGCCTAACCTAATTGAAGTTCAAAAGAACTCATACAAATGGTTTGTTGAAGAGGGATTAGACGAAGTTTTAAAAGATGCCTCAGGAGTTGCAGATCATACCAATGAGAAATTTGTATTAAACTACAAATCCTTTTCACTTGAAGAAACACCAAAATACACTATTGAGGAAGCGAAAGATCGTGATGCAACATATAGTGCAGGGCTTAAAATGGTGGTTTCACTTCGCAAAGAGGATACAGGTGAGGAGATAGAGCAGGAGCTTTATGTTGGCGATTTCCCACTTATGACAGACACCGGAACATTTATTATAAATGGTGCAGAACGTGTTGTAGTATCACAGCTAGTTCGTTCACCGGGAATTTATTTTAATGTAGAGTATGATAAGAGTGGTAAAAAGCTATTCTCAGGTACTGTAATGCCAAACCGTGGACCTTGGGTTGAGTTTGAGAGCGATTCTAATGATATTGCATATGTAAGAGTAGATAAAAACAGAAAACTTCCTATTACTATAATTGCAAGAGCTATGGGAATTTATACTGATGATATGCTAATAGATACCTTTGGCGAGAATGAAAAGCTACTAACAACTATCGAGAAAGATATTGCCAAAGATTATGAAGTTGCATTAATTGAACTATATAAAAAATTACGTCCAGGTGAGCCACCTACAATAGACAGTGCAGAGTCACATGTTCGTAATATGTTTTTCAACAAGAGAACGTACGACCTTACAAGAGTAGGTAGATATAAATACAACAAAAAGCTAGCTTTAGCTGCACGTATTAAAGGTCATACACTAGCTATTCCGGTTATGGACGACACCACAGGAGAGCTTTTGTTTGATAAAGGATATGAGCTTACTGAAGAGGACGCAATAGCTATCCAAGATAAGGGTATTAACTGCGTTACACTTGAAGTAAACGAAAAGCCTGTTAAAGTATTTGCTAATAATATGGTAGATATGTCTAAATACACTGGAATTTCAAAAGCTGAGCTTAAAAAAGTTGGAGTAAATGAATTTGTTCGCACTTCTATCCTTAAATTCATTTTAAATGGCTCAACTAAAGTTACAATAAGATTAGAAGAGGACGATAAAAACAAGATTTTACGTTCTAACATTTATAAAATAAAAGAGGTTGCCGATAGAGTATCAGGGGATTTATCTATTGTTAATCGTGTTACCAAAAAAGACAAGAGCGACGGTAAGAGCAAAATATTTATCGAAGTTGAAACAAGAGTACTTAGCGAAGAGGAACAGCAGATGTTAATTCAAGGCATCTCAAAAGAGTATAATCTATCCTCAAAAGAGAGCGACGTATGGCTTTATTCAATAGAAGAGAATGTTGCAGCAGAGCAAAAAGAGCAGATTTTATCAGAGGCAGAAAAACGTATAGGACAGCTTATCCCAATGCACGTTATTGAAGACGATATAATCGGCGCTATAAATTATCTACTTTGTTTAACCGACGATATCGGAAACACTGATGATATTGACCATTTAGCAAACAGACGTATAAGAAGTGTAGGCGAGCTACTTCAAAATCAGTTTAGAATTGGTTTTGCAAGAATGGAGCGTAGCATAAGAGAACGTATGAATCTTCAAGATATTGACGCTACTCCTCAAGCACTTATAAATACCCGTCCTATAACAGCTTCTATAAAAGAATTTTTTGGCTCATCACCATTATCACAGTTTATGGATCAGCCAAACCCATTAGCAGAACTTACGCACAAAAGAAGACTATCTGCCTTAGGCCCCGGTGGACTTACAAGAGATAGAGCAGGATTTGAAGTGCGTGACGTACATTACACTCATTATGGAAGAATGTGCCCTATTGAAACCCCAGAGGGACCAAACATCGGTCTTATCTCTTATCTTTCAACCCACGCAAGACTTAATGAGCTAGGCTTTATCGAGGCGGCTTATCGCAAAGTAGATAAAGTAAATCATATAATCACCGATGAGGTTGAGTTTATGACAGCCGACATTGAGGATAGATATATAGTAGCACAGGCAAATGAGCCAATAGAAGACGGATTTTTCAAAAATCCTAAAGTTACAGCAAGATACAGAGAATCATTTCTTGAGATTGAACGTGATAAAGTCGATTATATGGACGTATCACCAAAAATGCTCGTTTCAGTAGCAACATCTATGATTCCTTTCCTAGAAAACGATGACGCAAACAGAGCGCTTATGGGATCTAACATGCAACGTCAAGCAGTACCTCTTTTAACCACTGAATCTCCTATTATAGGAACAGGTATGGAATTTAAAGCAGGTGTAGACTGTGGCGTTTGTGAAGTAGCTAAAAACGATGGTTTTGTAGAAAAAGTTTCTGCTGATGAAATTGTAATCAATGTTGGCACAAACGAAAAAGAAATTCATAAGTTATCAAAATTCAAACGTTCAAACCAAGGCACATGTATAAACCAAAGACCAATCGTAAAATCAGGTGAAATAATTAAAAAAGGGGACGTATTAGCAGATGGACCGTCCACTTCAAATGGTGAAATTTCACTTGGTAAAAACGTATTAATCGGATTTATGACTTGGGAAGGCTACAACTATGAGGATGCTGTTTTAATAAATGAGCGACTTGTAAAAGAAGATGTCTTTACCTCAATCCATATAGAAGAATACGAGTTAGAAGCAAGAGAAACAAAGCTAGGGCCTGAAGAGATGACAAGAGAAATTCCAAACGTTGGTGAAGATGCTCTTAAAGACCTAGATGAAAATGGTATTATCAGAATAGGCGCAGAGGTGCGTTCTGGCGATATTTTAGTAGGTAAAGTTACACCAAAAGGTGAAACAGAGCTTACAGCAGAAGAAAGATTACTAAGAGCTATCTTCGGTGAGAAAGCAAGAGAAGTGCGAGATACTTCACTTCGTGTACCTCATGGAGAAAGCGGTATTATCGTTGATGTTAAAGTGTTTACCCGCCAAAATTGTAGCGAGCTTTCACCTGGTGTCAACAAAACAGTACGTTGCTATATTGCTCAAAAGAGAAAAATCTCTGTTGGTGATAAAATGGCAGGACGTCACGGAAATAAAGGTGTTATCTCTCGCATACTTCCACAAGAGGATATGCCATTCTTACCAGACGGTACGCCACTTGATATAGTTTTAAATCCACTAGGTGTTCCATCACGTATGAATATAGGTCAGGTTTTAGAGGTGCATTTAGGTTATGCGGCTAAAGCTTTAGGCTGGAAAGTTATGACTCCTGTATTTGATGGTGCGCACGAGGATGATATTCAAAAATGCTTTGAAATGGCAGGCCTACCAATGAATGGTAAAACACAGCTATGCGATGGCAGAACGGGTGAGCCTTTTGACGGACCTGTAACTGTTGGATATATGTACTTCTTAAAACTTCATCACCTAGTTGATGATAAAATCCACGCAAGATCAACAGGACCATACTCTCTTGTAACTCAACAACCACTAGGCGGTAAAGCTCAATTTGGTGGACAACGTTTCGGAGAAATGGAAGTTTGGGCATTAGAAGCATATGGTGCAGCATACACACTTCAAGAAATTTTAACCGTTAAATCTGATGACGTTATCGGACGTGTAAAAACATATGAGGCAATAGTTAAAGGACAAAACGTTCCAAAACCGGGCATACCGGAAAGCTTTAAAGTTCTTATTAAAGAATTGCAATCCTTAGGTCTTGATGTAAAAGTTCTAGCTAAAGATATGAACGAAATCGACATCACAACAAACTTTGATGATGAACGTGACGATATGGGACTTGGTGCTCACGCAATGGATTTACTACCTGAGGATGTAAAACTTGTTGATAGCGATCTTGCTTCCCTCACAATTACAGACGAGCTTGACAGCGCAAGCGACCTACTTTTATCTGAAATCATTGGCGAGCCTACCGAAAAAGAAGAAGACTTTTTCGAGCCTTCCGAAATAGCAGGGGACGACCTATCAATTGATGATGACGATGAGGACGAAGAATAGTATAAATTAAAGCTTAAATGGATTTTGAAAGGATTGATAAATTTAATGGAATTTAACGTTTTTGAAGCGATAAAAATCGGTTTAGCATCACCCGACGCTATTAGAGGCTGGTCAAGCGGTGAGGTTAAAAAACCTGAAACAATTAATTATAGAACTTTAAAACCAGAAAAAGATGGACTTTTCTGTGAAAAAATATTTGGCCCTACCAAAGACTGGGAATGTCATTGTGGTAAATATAAAAGAATAAGATATAAAGGCAAAGTTTGTGAACGTTGCGGAGTTGAGATTACTCGTTCTAAAGTAAGAAGAGATAGAATGGGACATATTGAGCTTGCAGCTCCTGTTTCACATATTTGGTACTTTAAAGGTATTCCATCACGTTTAGGTCTTATCCTAGACCTATCTCCACGTGACCTTGAAAAGGTACTATATTTCTCAGCATATATAGTAACAAACGCAGGCGAAGTTCGTGGAATTAAAGAAAAAGATATCCTAACCGAACGTGAATATCGTGACCTAAAAGAGAAATATGAGGACGATTTTACAGCAGAGATGGGCGCCGAGGCAATCAAAAAGCTACTTATGAGAATTGATCTTGAAGAGCTTGATGTTAGCCTTAAAGCCGACCTTAATACAACTTCTGCACAGAAAAAAGCAAGAGTTATTAAAAGACTTGAAGCTGTTGAAGCATTTTTGCATTCGGAAAATAAACTAGAGTGGATGATCCTTGATGTTATCCCCGTAATCCCTCCTGAAATTCGCCCTATGGTACAGCTAGACGGTGGACGTTTTGCAACTAGTGACTTAAACGATTTATATCGTCGAGTTATAAACAGAAATAATCGTCTTAAAAGATTATTAGAGCTTAATGCTCCTGAAATTATAGTACGTAACGAGAAGAGAATGTTGCAAGAGGCTGTTGATGCCCTTATTGATAATGGCAGACGTGGAAAAGCGGTTGGTGGTGCTAATAATAGAGCCCTTAAATCTCTTTCCGATATGCTAAAAGGTAAGCAGGGACGTTTCCGTCAGAACTTACTTGGTAAACGTGTTGACTATTCAGGACGTTCAGTTATCGTTGTAGGACCAGACCTTAAAATATACCAGTGTGGACTTCCAAAGGAAATGGCACTTGAGCTATTTAAGCCTTTTGTTATGAAAAGACTTGTAGAAACCAATGCCGCTAAAAATATCAAGAGTGCTAAAAAAATGGTAGAACGTGCTAGTAGCGATGTTTGGGATCCGTTAGAGGAAGTTATTAAAGAACATCCAGTTCTTCTAAACAGAGCGCCAACACTTCATAGACTAGGTATTCAAGCATTCGAGCCAGTACTAGTTGAGGGTAGAGCATTAAAACTTCACCCACTTGTTTGTACCGCTTATAATGCCGATTTTGATGGTGACCAGATGGCTGTTCACGTTCCATTATCAGCAGAAGCACAGGCAGAGGCTAGATTTTTAATGCTATCCGCAAATAACTTGTTAAAACCTCAAGATGGCCGCCCAGTTACAGTACCATCTCAAGATATGGTTTTAGGCTCCTACTACTTAACACTAGAACGTGACGGCGAAATGGGTACAGGCAAGTCGTTTATGTCAGTTGATGAGGCTATGCACGCATATAGTGCAGGCGCTGTTGGCATTCACGCACCAATCCGTGTTCGTGTACAAAAAGAAATAAACGGTGTTACAAAAAGCAAAATAATAAATGCAACAATAGGACGTTTAATCTTCAATGCTCCAATCCCTCAAGATTTAGGCTTTGTAGACAGAACAGACCCTAAAAATGCTTTTGAGCTTGAAATAGCTTTTACAACCACTAAAAAGCATTTAGGAATTATAATAGATAAATCGATAAAAACTCATGGTATCGCTCCAACCGCTGAGCTACTTGATAAACTAAAAGAGCAGAGCTTTAAGTATTCTACAAAGGGCGCTATGACAATATCTGTATACGATATCGAAGTACCACCTGAAAAAGCAGAATTACTAGCTGAGGCAGAAGAGCAGATTGAAAAGATTACAAAGAATTTCCGCCGTGGTATGTTATCTGAAAACGAGAGATATAAGAGTGTAATTACTGTTTGGGAAAATACAACAAACGCAGTTACAAAATCTCTTGTTGACCATATGGATAAATTCAATCCAATCAATATGATGTCCGATTCCGGTGCGCGTGGTAGTATCTCACAAATCCGTCAGTTGGCAGGTATGAGAGGACTTATGGCAAACACTTCAGGACGTGCAATTGAAATTCCTATTCGTGCAAACTTTAGAGAGGGTCTAAACGTACTAGAGTACTTTATTTCATCTCGTGGTGCAAGAAAAGGACTAGCAGATACAGCACTTCGTACAGCCGATTCAGGATACCTAACAAGAAGACTAGTTGACGTATCTCAAGATGTAATTATTAGAGATGACGACTGTGGAACAACAGAGGGTATTTTAGTTCATGAAATCCGTGAGGGAAATCAAGTAATCGAGCCACTTTTCGATAGATTAGTAGGCAGAGTTGCACTTAATGATGTTGTAAGCCCAATAGATAATAAAGTAATTGTAGCTAAAAATGAAATAATTACCGATGCTACCGCTAATGATATCGTAAAAGCAGGAATTACCGAAGTTACTATCCGTACTGTTTTGGAATGTAAAAATAAATTTGGCGTTTGTGCTAAATGTTATGGTGCAAACCTTGCAACAGGTGAGATTGTAAACGCAGGTGAGGCAGTAGGTATCATAGCAGCTCAATCAATCGGTGAGCCGGGTACACAGCTTACAATGAGAACGTTCCATACAGGTGGTGTTGCAGGAAGCGATATTACGCAGGGTCTACCTCGTGTTGAGGAACTATTTGAAAGCAGAAAACCTAAAGTACTTGCAATTCCGTCCGAGATTGATGGTGTTGTATCCTTTACTGAAATTAAAAATATCAAAAACGTAGTAGTTACAAACGAAGAAACAGGCGAGAGTGCATTCCACCCAATCAGTTTCGAACTTCGTTTAAAACCAGAAATTACCGAAGGCTACCACATTAAAAAAGGTGATGACATAACCGAGGGTTCAAAAAATCCTCATGATATCCTAAGAATGATGGGACCTGAGGCAGTTTACGATTACCTTATTAAAGAAGTTCAAAGAGTGTATCGTATTCAAGGTGTTGATATTTCTGATAAGCATATCGAAGTTATCGTTCGTCAAATGATGAGAAAACAACGTGTAGAAGATAACGGAAGCACTACTATGCTATTAGGTGCAGTTACCGATAAATTCGCAATTTCAGAGGAAAACGAAAAAATCAAACAACGCATAGCAGCAGGAGAAGAGGGTCTTAGAGAAGCAGTAGCAAACACAATTCTACTAGGTATTACAAAAGCATCTCTAGCAACCGATAGTTTCTTATCCGCAGCATCTTTCCAAGAAACCACAAGAGTACTTACCGATGCCGCAATTAAAGGCAAGATAGATCCACTCTTAGGTCTTAAAGAAAATGTTATTATTGGTAAATTAATCCCAGCCGGTACAGGACTTGAGCGTTATCGTGATGTTGATTTATATGATGAAAATGAAGTTGTAGAAGAAACAGAAGAGCAAGTTTTAGAGATGGCAGAGTAGAAATACAATAACATTTGCAAAAAAAACAAATAAAAATTATAAAAGAGTATATTTTACTTGACTTTTAAATTAAATTCAAGTAAAATATACGTTAGCGCAAGGAGAAATTACTTTGGAAAGCAAAAAAATAGTAGTAGGTATAAAGCAAACAAATAGAGCCATTCGAGATAAAAAAGCAAAAATGGTGCATATCGCTGTGGATACCGAGCCGACCCTTATAAAGTCAATATTAGACTTGTGCAAAGAAAATAGTGTTAAGTATGAAATGTCTGTTACAAGGCATGAAATGGCACTAGAGCTTGGAATTGAAGTACCAACTTCTTTTGTAACCGAGCTATTATAGTTATTTTCTCATCAAAAGATGAGTGGATAAAAAAAAGTGGCTAATTACCTAGCTTTAAAGGGATTTTTGTTTCTTTAAAAGAGATGTAATAGTTACCAATAAAATCAAAGGAGGTGCAATATGCCAACATTTAATCAGCTAGTTAAAAACGGCAGATCAACATCTGTTAAAAAGTCAACAGCTCCAGCACTACAAAAAGGTTTCAACACCCTTAAAAACCACGCAACAGACATCAGTGCTCCACAAAAAAGAGGAGTATGTACTACCGTTAAAACTACAACACCAAAAAAGCCAAACTCAGCGCTTAGAAAAATTGCCAGAGTTCGTCTTACAAATGGTTTTGAGGTTTCAGCCTATATCCCAGGTATCGGCCATAATCTTCAAGAACATAGTGTTGTATTAATTAGAGGAGGAAGAGTTAAGGATTTACCAGGTGTTCGTTATCATATCATTCGTGGTACTCTAGATACACAAGGAGTAGCAAAACGTATGAAATCACGTTCAAAATACGGTGCAAAACGTCCAAAAGCTCAAGCCGACAAAAAATAAGTAAATACCCCTGTGCAAGCAGGTAAATATATAGAGCATAATTTTCTTATGTTATATTTATTACCAGACTTAGCGCAACGTAAGAGTGGCATTTTTAGATGCCAGTACTTTTAAAAGCTTAGTACAATTAATTATAGTACAAGTACTTACGAGTACCTATGATATCATTATTTGAAGGAGGGAAGCCCCGTGCCTAGAAGAGGGAATATAGCTAAAAGAGATGTACTTTCCGATCCACTATATAATAGTAAAGTCGTTACAAGACTTATAAATAATATTATGTTAGATGGAAAAAAGGGAGTTGCTCAAAAAATAGTTTATGAAGCATTTGACATAATCAAAGAAAAAACCGGAAAAGAGCCACTAGAAGTTTTCATTGCTGCACTAGAAAATATTATGCCCGTTTTGGAAGTTAAAGCAAGAAGAGTTGGTGGTGCAACTTATCAGGTACCAATGGAAGTTAGAGAAGAGAGAAGACAAACTCTTGGACTTCGTTGGCTTACAAAATACTCAAGAGAGAGAAATGAACGCACTATGAAAGAAAGACTTGCAAACGAGATAATCGATGCAACTAATTCTCAGGGTGGTTCAGTTAAGAAAAAAGACGAAACACATAAAATGGCTGACGCTAATAAAGCATTTGCGCACTATCGTTTTTAATATAAGAAAGGAATAAAAATATGCCAAGAACACACACATTAGATATGTATCGTAATATCGGTATAATGGCTCATATTGATGCTGGTAAAACAACAACTACTGAGCGTATCCTTTTTTATACAGGAAAAAGTTACAAGATAGGCGAGGTGCATGAAGGTGCTGCTACTATGGACTGGATGGCACAAGAGCAAGAAAGAGGTATTACAATTACCTCTGCTGCTACTACTTGTTACTGGAAAGACCATAGAATTAACATCATCGATACACCGGGCCACGTTGATTTTACAGTAGAGGTTGAGCGTTCACTTAGAGTACTAGACGGTTCTGTTACCGTTTTCTGTGCTAAAGGCGGCGTAGAGCCACAATCAGAAACAGTTTGGCGTCAAGCTGACAAATACAAAGTTCCTAGAATGGCGTATGTAAACAAGATGGATATTATGGGTGCTGACTTCTTTAGAGTTGTACTTATGATGAAAGAACGTCTTAAAACAAACGCAGTTCCAATACAATTACCTATCGGTGCTGAAGATACTTTCAAAGGAATTATCGACCTTGTTGAAATGAAGGCTGATGTTTACTATGATGATTTAGGCAAAGATATGAGAGTTGAAGAAATCCCTGCTGATATGAGAGAATTAGCTGATGAATATCACGCTAAACTTGTTGAGGCTATTGCAGAGTTTGATGATGACCTTATGACTAAATTCTTTGATGGTGAAGAAATCACTGTTGACGAAATGAAAAAAGTTATAAGACAAGCAACAATCGACAACAAAATGGTACCAGTTGTTTGCGGTACTTCTTATAAAAATAAGGGTGTACAAAAACTACTTGATGCTGTTGTAGATTATATGCCATCACCACTTGATATTCCTCCAATAGCTGGTGTTAATCCAGATACAGGAGAAGAAGATCATAGAATAGCTGGCGATAACGAGCCTTTCTCAGCATTAGCATTCAAAATTGCTACTGATCCATTTGTTGGTAGACTTAGTTTCTTTAGAGTATACTCAGGCAAAGTTGCCACCGGCTCTAGCGTACTAAACTCCACAAAAGAAAACAGAGAGCGTTTTGGTAGAATAGTAATGATGCACGCAAACCATAGAGAAGACGTTGATGAAGTATTTACAGGCGATATTGCAGGAGCAGTAGGACTTAAAAATACAACAACAGGTGATACTTTATGTGATGAAAAAGCACCTATCATACTAGAATCAATGGAATTCCCTGATCCTGTTATAGCAGTAGCTATCGAGCCTAAAACCAAAGTAGGCCAGGAAAAAATGGGTATTGCACTTTCAAAACTTGCAGAAGAGGATCCAACCTTTAGAACATATACCGATGAGCAAACAGGTCAGACTATTATCGAGGGTATGGGTGAGCTTCACCTTGAGATTATCGTTGATAGACTACTTCGTGAGTTTAAAGTAGAGGCAAATGTTGGTAATCCACAAGTTGCATATAAAGAAGCAATCAGAAAATCAGCCGATGTTGATCATAAATATGCTCGCCAATCAGGTGGTAAAGGTCAATATGGACATGTTAAGATAATAGCAGAGCCAAACGAAAGTGGTAAAGGATATGAATTTATCAATAAAGTAGTTGGCGGATCTATTCCAAAAGAGTATATCCCAGCAGTAGACGCAGGTATCCAAGGAGCACTTCAAGCAGGTATTCTTGCAGGTTACCCAGTAGTTGATGTTAAAGTAACTCTTTATGATGGTTCTTACCATGAGGTAGATAGTTCTGAGATGGCGTTTAAAATTGCCGGTTCTATGGCAATTAAAGAGGCTATGAGAAAAGCAGATCCTGTTCTAATGGAGCCTATAATGAAAGTTATCGTTGTAGTTCCTGAGGAGTATATGGGTGATGTTATTGGTGATTTGAATTCACGTAGAGGATTAATTCAAGGTATGGAAGCTATAACCGGTGCTCAGCAAATTACAGCATCTGTTCCACTTTCAGAGATGTTTGGATATTCAACCGACCTTCGTTCAAAAACTCAAGGCCGTGGACAGTATTCAATGGAACCATTCCAATACACTGAACTTCCAAAATCCATTGCAGAAGCTTTAATCTCGAAAAAATCAAAAGAAGAAAATTAATTGACATTTTCAAAAGATTTTCTTAAAACCACTTGTAATTTTACAAAAAAAATAATAAAATAATAAAATAAAGTAATTAGGGGGAAAAAATAATGGCAAAACAAAAATTCGAACGTAATAAACCACACGTAAACATTGGTACTATCGGTCACGTTGACCACGGTAAAACAACTCTTACAGCAGCTATTACAAAAGTACTAGCATTTTCAGGTAAAGCACAGTATGAAGCTTACGATATGATCGATAAAGCTCCAGAAGAAAGAGAAAGAGGTATTACAATTAATACTTCTCACGTTGAGTATGAAACAGAAAAAAGACATTATGCTCACGTTGACTGCCCAGGCCATGCTGACTATGTAAAGAATATGATTACAGGTGCTGCTCAAATGGACGGTGCTATCCTAGTTGTTTCTTCAGCTGATGGACCTATGCCACAAACAAGAGAGCATATTCTTCTTGCTCGTCAAGTTGGTGTTCCTTATATCGTTGTATTTATGAACAAAGTTGACCAAGTAGACGATGAAGAACTTCTTGAATTAGTTGAAATGGAAATTCGTGAATTACTTTCATCTTACGACTTCCCAGGCGACGATATTCCAATAATCAAAGGCTCAGCTCTAAAAGCTATCGAAAGCGATTCAAAAGATGCTGCAGACCCTGTATATGCTCCAATTTTAGCTCTTATGGACGCTGTTGATGAGTATATCCCAACACCTGAGCGTAAAGCTGATCTTCCTTTCTTAATGCCAGTCGAGGACGTATTCACAATCACAGGACGTGGTACAGTTGCTACTGGTAGAGTTGAAAGAGGTCAAATGAAAATTGGTGATGAAGTTGAGATAGTTGGTCTTACAGACGAAGCTTCTAAATCAGTTGTTACAGGTATTGAAATGTTCAGAAAAACTCTTGACTATGCTGAAGCTGGTGATAACGTTGGTTGTCTACTACGTGGTGTTACAAGAGAAACTATCCAAAGAGGACAGGTTATTGCAAAACCAGGATCAATCCATCCTCATACTAAATTTAAAGGCGAAGTTTACGTACTAAGCAAGGACGAGGGCGGACGTCATACTCCTTTCTTTAATAACTATCGTCCACAGTTCTATTTCAGAACAACAGACGTTACCGGTGTTATTTCACTTCCTGAAGGTGTTGAAATGTGTATGCCTGGTGATAATGTTACTATTGATGTTGAACTTATTACTCCAATTGCTATCGAGCCAGGTTTACGTTTCGCTATCCGTGAGGGTGGTAGAACAGTAGGTTCAGGCGTTGTTGTTGCAATTGCTGAATAATTAGCTTAAATTTTACTTTCTAAAAGCTGTATCATATTTTTATTATGATACAGCTTTTTTTCTGCCTTTTCTCAAGAATACAGTTGCAATTTTTGCTTTAATATGCTATTATTGTAATGCTTTAACGCACTACATCACTTCGAATGTAAAAATATAAGTCGAGGGAAAGAAAATAGGAGATAATAATTATGAAAAATTTTAAAAAAGTATTAGCTGTTGTATTAGCAGTTGTTGCAGGAGTTACTGTTTTATCGGGTTGTGCTAAAAAGTCCGACAAAACAGGATATGAGTATATAAAGGAAAAAGGAAAGCTAGTAGTAGGACTAGACGATACCTTTGCACCTATGGGCTTTCGTGATACAGACGGAAAATTAGTAGGTTTTGATATCGATTTAGCAACAGAGGTTGCAAAGGATATGGGTGTTGAAATAGAGTTTATGCCAATAGATTGGAAAGCAAAGGAATTAGCTCTTTCTTCAAAAAGAGTAGATTGCCTTTGGAATGGTATGTCCGCTACTGAAGAACGTCAAAAAAGTATGTCGCTTACCAAAAAATATCTAAATAATAAAATAGTAATGATTTCACTAAAACCTGAAGTTAAAATAAATTCAGCAGACGATATGAAAAATTATAACGTAGCTACTCAAGCAGGCTCTTCAGCTCTTGAAATGATTGTTGCTAACGAAAAATACGATACTTTCAAAGATAAAATTAAAGAGTATGACGATTATGACCAGGCAATTATGGATATGGAAGCCGGCAGAATTGATGCTATCGCTATTGACCAAGTTTTAGGCGAGTATAAAAACTCTAAAAGAACTACTAAGTTTGTAGAGCAAACTTTTGATTTTGGCGACGATTTTTATGCAGTAGGTTGTCGTAAAGGTGAAAATGACCTGTCCTCTAAAATAGATGAAGCCTTTGATAAGCTAATGAAATCCGGCAAAGCAGAAGAAATTAGCAAAAAATGGTTTGGCAAAAACATTATGATTTTAGAAGGCTATGACGCAAAATAATTAAAGATATAATTATTATAAATAGCGTTTCTCTATAATGTTTTATTTAGAAGTAATACCCTTTATTTAACCTCTAAAACAGTTAAACTAAAAAAATCTTTTAGAGAATGAAATTAAACCAAAAACTTTTAAAAGAATGTATTTACATCTAAAAATTTTAAAAGAATGTATTTAATATAAAAAGACTCAAACGAATTTATTTAAATCAAAAATTTTTTAAGAGAATGAAATTAAACCAAAATCTTTTTAAAATACTAAATAGAAAAAAAGCAGATAATTAATTTACCGAAAGGAAAAACAGTTTATGGATCCAGTATTTGCAAGCTTAGGAAGTTTTTTTCAATATACAGCAGAGCTTATGCCCGCATTAATGCAGGGTGCTGTTACCACAATACAGATTTTTGTGCTAACGTTGGTTTTAGCACTTCCACTTGGTATACCATTGTCGCTAGGCTCTATGAGCAAATTTCCACCGCTAAAAATATTATGTAAAACGTATATTTGGCTTTTTCGTGGAACACCGCTTATCTTGCAACTGTTTTTCTTCTACTTTTTCATTCCGATAATCTTTCCGAGCATTATGCTTAATGCCTATACGACCGCAATAATTACCTTTGTTTTAAACTACACCGCATATTTTGCAGAAATTTATCGTGGCGGAATTGAAAGCATTGATATAGGTCAGCACGAGGCGGCTCGTTCGCTAGGTTTATCAAAAAGCAGAACTATGATGGATATAATAATCCCACAGACGATAAAGAGGGTATTACCCCCTGTTTCAAACGAGGCAATTACTCTTATTAAAGATACAGCATTAGTATCGGTTATAAGTGTTGGAGAACTACTAAAAGCGGCAAATGGTGCAGTAAATCGTGATTCAAATCCGACTGCCTTTTTAATAGCCGCAGTTATCTACCTGTTCTTTACATTCCTACTTACTCTTCTTTCATCGTATCTTGAAAAAAGATTTTCAAGACATTTAACGGAGGGCGTAAGATGAGTATTTTAAAGATGGAAAATATCGTAAAAAAATATAAAAACTTTGCAGCTTTAGATGGCGTTGATCTTGAAGTTCGTAAGGGTCAAACAGTTGCTATTATAGGTCCGTCAGGCTCCGGTAAAAGCACTCTTCTTCGCTGTGTAAATCGTCTTGATAAAATCACAAGTGGAAGTATAATAATCGGCGATGACACATTAGTTTCTACAATAAACGGTGAAACAAGCTATGTAAAAGAAGATAAAGTGCGTGAAATATGTAGCAAAACAGGAATGATTTTTCAGCATTTCAACCTTTTTCCGCATATGACCTGCCTTAGAAATATAAGCTACGCACCGATTACAGTAAAAGGTATCAGTAAAGATATCGCAATAGAAAATGCTAGAAAACTGTTAGACCTTGTAGGACTTAGAAATAAAGAACTAGCATATCCAGGGCAACTTTCAGGTGGTCAAAAGCAAAGAATAGCAATAGCTAGAGCGCTTGCTATGAATCCTGAAATAATGCTTTTTGATGAGCCAACATCAGCGCTAGACCCTGAAATTATTGGCGAAGTTTTAACCGTTATGAAAAAACTTCACGACGATAAAATTACAATGCTAGTTGTTACTCACGAAATGAGCTTTGCTAAAGAAGTTGCCGACTTTGTAATTTTTATGGATAAGGGAAAAGTCGTTGAAAAGGGTAGACCAGACGAGATTTTCAATCACCCTGAAAGTGACCGCTTAAAAAAATTCCTTCAAATTGTATATAAATAATAGCCCACACTTTTATATTTGTTCCTTAAAACAAGCAGATAAAAATGCTTGTTTTTTTGTGGTAAAAATTAGTAATTAGTGTTATAAAAATGTAAACTATCATAACGTTAAAAAATAAATTAAAGGAGCTAAAATAACGAGT
>JAVVYT010000001.1:22991-31220 GCA_036650995.1 Clostridia bacterium
GAATATGATAAAATCTAAATTGCAAATAGATAAAAAATATATTATAAATCTAAAAGTAAAAATCTAAAATCTAAAATCTAATTTTTTTATTCGCTCATCATTGATAGGTATCGCTCGCCGGTGTCGGGTAGGATAACAACGATATTTTTACCTTTGTTTTCTGCACGGTTTGCCACTTTAGTTGCCGCCATTAGTGCAGCACCTGAAGAAATGCCGACTAAAATACCTTCGCTAGTAGCTAGCTTTTGCATAGTTTCAATGCCCTCATCATCGGTTATCTGTATTATTTCATCATAAATTTTAGTGTCTAGAATATCGGGTATAAAGCCGGCACCAATGCCTTGTAACTTGTGCGGTCCTGCTGTGCCACCTGATAATACCGGACTAGAAAACGGCTCAACAGCGATAATTTTAACGGTTGGTATCTTTTCTTTTAAATACTTTCCGACTCCAGTAATCGTTCCGCCTGTGCCAACTGCGGAGATAAATATATCGATTTTTCCGTCCATATCCTCAAAAATTTCAGGTCCTGTTGTGTTGTAGTGAGCATTTGAGTTCTCGTCGTTTGAAAACTGACTTGGCATAAAGGCGTTAGGAGTTGTAGCAGTAAGCTCTACTGCTTTGTCGACCGCCCCTTTCATTCCAAGCTTTCCGCTAGTTAAAACAATAGAAGCTCCGTAAGCTTTTAGTAGTTTTCTTCGCTCTATGCTCATAGTTTCAGGCATTGTTAAAATAGTTTTAAGCCCCATAGATGATGCAATGCTAGCAAGTCCTATCCCTGTGTTTCCGCTGGTAGGCTCGATTAAAACGGTATCTTTGTTAATCTTTTTATCTCGAATTCCGGCATTTATCATCGATAATGCGGCTCTGTCTTTTATGCTCCCGGCAGGATTAAAATACTCTAGCTTTGCAAAGATGTTGGCATTTAAATTGTCGGTAAATTTGCAAAGTTTTATAATCGGTGTTTTCCCGATAAGCTCGGTTACGTTGTTGTATATTTTCATAGATTTTCTCTCCTTTATTGTAAATCAAGGGACTGTGAGTAGGCGTCGATAAACTCTTTTAAAAAGTAGTCTACTTCACGCATTTTCATACCTTGTAGTTTTTTGTACGTCATAATTCTAGCCTCGTGAAACTCTAAATTCCCGGACTTTTCCTCTTCTAAACATTTTATATAAGCCGAAATAGTATCCGCCGCTTTAATTATCTTTTTGTTGTTTTCATATAAATACTCGTAGTTTAAAATCTCTTTGTAACTGTTTCTAAATTCACAAGGTAGCTTTAAA
This sequence comes from Clostridia bacterium, assembly GCA_036650995.1. Taxonomy (GTDB): domain Bacteria; phylum Bacillota; class Clostridia; order Oscillospirales; family SIG519; genus JAVVYT01. The sequence goes on from JAVVYT010000001.1 coordinate 24,278, forward strand.
AGAATTTTCTCCTTTGCCAATTCTTCTATTTTATTGTACGCAACATTTATGTCTTTGGAAAAATATTTAATAGGTGTTGGTAAATCCCCTGTTATAATCTCGCTACAATCATGGTATAAAGCCTGAACAGCAATGGCGTCACCATTTAAATTGTTGCCAAACTTCTCGTTTGAAATGAGTGCTAATGCGTGTGAAATGAGAGCCACATCAAAAGAATGTTCTTTTAAATTTTCGGTATTGGTATTCCTCATAAGCCCCCATCTGTTTATATATTTCATTCTAGAAATAAATGCAAAAAAACTACTTCCCATAATAAATACAACTCCTTTAGTTAGATTATAGCAAACAAATTTTTAAAATACAATTACAATTCAATTTTTTATTGCAAAATTCCCTATTTTATTATATAATAGTTAGATAAAGTAAATGGAAAGATATTCCCTAAGGAGAGATATTGTGCAGTTTGACATTCAATATGAATTTATCCAAAAGCTGAAAATACATACAGCAAATTCCAATAAATATTGCTATGTCGAAACATTTGGTTGTGCACAAAATCTTAGCGATACCGAAAAGATAAAAGGTATCCTTTTAGAATGTGGCTACACCGATACGAATGATTTTAATTTAGCCGATATTATTATTCTAAACACCTGCGCAGTTCGTGACTTAGCAGAGAAAAAAGCGTTTGGCAGACTTGGCTTTTTTAAGAATTTTAAAAGTCAAAAACCTGAGCTTATTATAGGCTTTTGCGGTTGTATGGCAGCTGAGAGCGGTGTTTGTGAGGATATAATAAAAAAATATAGATTTGTAGATTTTATCCTACCACCGTCATCTATTACCTCTTTGCCCGAAATTTTAACGAGAGTTTTAAAGGGCGAGATGGTTGTAATAAAAAACCAAACCGATAACCTGTCAATAGCCGAAAACGTTCCGGTACTTCGTCAAGATACTAGTCGTGCTTTTGTTACTATAATGTATGGCTGTAATAATTTTTGTTCATACTGTATTGTACCCTACACAAGAGGCAGAGAGCGAAGTCGAGATTTAAACGAAATTCTAAGCGAAACTAAAAATCTAGTTGAAAGCGGTTATAAGGAAATTACCTTTTTAGGTCAAAACGTAAATTCCTATGGCTCTGATTTAAAAGACAATGCCGATTTTAGCGAGCTGCTTTTTAAAGCAAATGAAATTGAGGGAGATTTTCTTATTAGATTTTTAACCTCACACCCTAAAGATATGAGCAAAAAACTAATAGATACAATAGCTACTTGCCATAAAGTATCTACTACTATCCACCTACCGGTTCAGTCAGGCTCTAACGATATTTTATCCAAAATGAATCGTAAGTATACAGTGGAGCAGTATTTAGAGCTAATAGAATATGCAAAGTCCAAAATTTCAAACGTCACCTTTTCAAGCGATATTATAATAGGCTTTCCAGAAGAAACAAATGAAGATTTTGAGCAGACACTAAGCCTTATTAAAAAAGTGAGATTTGATACATTATATACGTTTATCTACTCAAAACGCCGTGGAACTCCAGCAGATAAAAATCCAAACCAAATAGAAAAAAGCGTTAAAAACGAGCGATTTAATAGACTAACTACTCTTCAAAACGAGATAGCTTTAGAGATAAATAAATCCCTAATTTCTACAACAGCCAGAGTGCTAGTAGAGGGGTATAGCAAGAAAAATAGCAAGGTTTTATCAGCACGTACTACATCTAATAAAATAGTTTTATTTATCGGTGATGAAAATCTAATTGGTAAATTTGTAAATGTTAAGATTACAGATTGTAATACATTTTCACTATTCGCAGATGTTTTATAAAAAAATTTTTTAAACAAAAGAAAGAGGTAAAAAAATGGCAGAATTATTAGAACTTGCAAATCAACTAGGCGAGGCAATTACTAAAGAAGAAAAATTCATAAACTATCAAGACCTTAAAAATAAGCAGATGGCAGATGAAACACTTCAACAACTAATAGCAGAATTTAACCTAAGAAGACTAAACTTCACAAAAGAATCAGAAAAACAAGATGCAGACAAAGAATTAGTAGAAAAACTTCACGCATCTGTTGACGAAATATACGCACAAATTATGGAAAATGAAACAATGAAAGCTTTAGATAACGCAGCTAACGAGTTTGAAGCATTAATTAATTCAGTATTTACAACTATCAATTTCCACATCACAGGCGAAGAAGAGCATGGTTGTAGCTCATCTGATTGTTCATCTTGTAGCGGTTGCCACTAATTTTAGTTTTGCTAAAAATAGGTTAAAAATAAATTTTAAAGGAAACAACTAAAATGGCTGATTTTTCTCCGATGATGCAGCAGTATCTTAGAATTAAAGAGCAGAATAAAGATAGCATCCTGTTTTTTCGCTTAGGCGATTTTTACGAGATGTTTTTTGATGACGCCGTTTTAGCCTCAAGAGAACTAGAGCTTACCTTAACGGGCAAAGTTTGCGGTATGGAGGAGCGTGCACCAATGTGTGGCGTTCCTTATCATGCCTCGGATACCTATATCGAAAAGCTAATTTCAAAAGGCTATAAAGTGGCTATTTGCGAGCAGGTAGAGGATCCGAAAACCGCTGTTGGTATTGTAAAACGTGATATAGTCCGCATAGTAACCCCGGGAACTGTCATCGATAATACAATGCTAGACGATACTAAAAATAACTTTTTATCGAGTGTGTTTGAATGTCAAAATGGCAGTGCTATTGCGTTTGCAGACGTTTCTACCGGAGAAGTTTATGTCACTAAAACCACTTCTAAAAGCACCGATAAGATTATCTCTGAATTAGCAAAATATACACCGAGTGAAATACTTATAAACGAAAGAGCCCTTTCCGATAAACTTTTAGAAACTTTTGTAAAAGAAAAGCTAAATGCCTTAGTTACCCTTCGTGATGATGTCGATTTTGACTTTTCGATAGGGTATGCACTAACTAGCGAAGTGTTTGGGGACAAGCTAAACGAGATTAATATTGAGGACTCTAAAATAGCGATAAATGCATTAGGAGCACTTTTAAAATATCTTCAGGAAACTCAGTGTACAGATAAACTAAATCTTAATAATTTAACCTTTTATACCGATGATAATTTTATGGATTTAGATGTAAATACAAGGCGAAATCTAGAGCTTACCTCTGCTATGCGTAGCGGTGATAAAAAAGGCACGTTACTTTGGGTACTCGATAAAACCAAAACCTCAATGGGCGCTAGAATGCTTAGAAGTTACATAGAAAAACCACTTACAAACTGCAATACTATTAATAAAAGACTAAATGGAATAGATAGTCTTTTAAGAAACTACAATTTACTACAAGAGATAACCAAAAGCCTTGCCGATATTAAAGATATCGAGCGGCTAATAACTAAAATAATATACAAAACAGCAAATGCTAGAGATGTTTATAGCCTAGGGGCTACCTTAGATAAAATACCTACCATAAAATCACTTATAGAAATGATTGATAGTAGCCTTATTAAAGATATTAATAAGGGTCTTTTAAACACGTATGCGTTAACCGATATGATAAAATCGTCGATAAACGAAGATGCACCGCTTTTAATTCGTGAGGGAAATCTAATTAAAAGTGGCTTTAATGCTGAAATAGACGAGCTTTCAAATCTACTTAAAAACGGAAAAAATATAATTCTTGAAATAGAAGAAAAAGAGCGAGAAAAAACAGGCTTTAAAACTTTAAAGATTGGCTACAATAGAGTTTTTGGCTATTATATAGAGGTTACAAAGTCAAATATTGGCGATGTGCCAGAAAATTATATCAGAAAACAAACACTTTCAAATTGTGAGCGATATATAACCGAGGAATTAAAAGAAATAGAAAATAGAATTCTTTCGGCTAAAGATAAAATTTGCGAACTAGAGTATAATGAATTTTGCAAAATCCGTGATGAAATTGCAAGCCATTCTACCGAAATTCAAACCATTTCAAATGCAGTAGCACAGCTTGACGTACTAGCTAGCTTGGCAGAAGTTGCAATTAAAAATAACTACACAAAACCAAATGTAGATTACAGCAGTAAAATAGAGATTATAGACGGTAGGCACCCCGTTGTTGAAAAAATGCTTACCGATAATATATACGTTCCAAACGATACCACTTTAGACAATACAAAAGATTCACTAGCTATCATCACAGGGCCTAATATGGCGGGTAAATCCACCTATATGAGGGCAGTAGCACTGATTACACTAATGGCACAGATAGGGTCGTATGTACCTGCTAGAGCCGCTGATATTGGCATTGTAGACAAGATATTTACAAGAGTCGGAGCGTCAGATGACTTGTCGCAAGGGCAGTCTACTTTTATGGTGGAGATGAGTGAAACTTCAAATATCATAAAAAACGCAACCGAGAAAAGCTTAATAATCTTTGATGAAATCGGAAGAGGGACTAGCACCTTTGACGGAATGAGTATAGCAAGAGCGGTATTAGAACACGTAGCGGATAAGAAAAAGCTAGGCACAAAAACCCTTTTTGCCACCCATTATCACGAGCTTACCGAGCTAGAGGGCGAAATTGACGGAGTTTTAAATTATAATGTAGCGGTTAAAAAACGTGGCGATGATATCACTTTTTTACGAAAAATCGTGCGAGGTCCTGCTGATGATAGCTATGGAATTGAAGTTGCAAAGCTTGCCGGAATTCCAAACAGTGTAATAGCTAGAGCAAAAAGCATTTTAAGCGACTTAGAAGAGCATAATGGAAAAGATAACATAATAAAAAGCAGTAAACCAAAAACAGAGCAGTTGTCGTTTGATAATAGCGAAAATACCCTTTTGTATGATAAAATATCACAGATAGACCTAGACGTTTTAACACCAATTGAAGCATTAAACACTTTAAACGAGCTTAAAAAATTGCTGTAAAAGGAGATAAAAAGAGTGGATAAAATAAAGGTACTCGATAAATCCACAAGTGAACTTATAGCCGCCGGGGAAGTTGTAGAACGCCCTGCCTCTATTGTAAAAGAACTAATTGAAAATTCTATTGATGCCAAGGCAACTAAGATATCAGTAGAAATTAAAGATGGTGGCATTTCTTTTATAAAAATATCTGATAATGGTGTTGGTATGTCTGAAAACGATGTAAAAACAGCGTTTCTTCGTCATGCAACAAGTAAAATAAAAACCTCACAAGACCTTTACAAAATAAAAACGCTAGGCTTTCGTGGTGAGGCACTTTGTGCAATAGCTATCGTTTCTAAAATAGAAGTTTTTACAAAAGAGACGGATAAAGACTTAGGGTATAAACTTAAAATTAACGCATCTAAAATAGAGGCTAGTGAGCAGATGGGCTGTCCAATAGGCACTACTATAATTGTGCGAGATGTTTTTTTTAATACTCCGGCAAGGCGGTTATTCCTTAAAAAAGAGTCGACCGAAGCTGCCTATATCTATGATATAATTGAAAAGCTAGCTTTGTCCCATAGCGATATATCCTTTAGGCTAATAAATAATGGAAAAGAAACTTTTTATTCGGTCGGAAATGGTAATCTTTTAGAGCTAATAGCTAGTCTTTATGGAAAAGCTTATAGTGAAAATGCTCTTGCTGTAAAGTATGAAAACGAGGGCGTTTTAGTTCGAGGATTTACTTTGAAGCCGGAAATTTCAAAGCAAAATCGTCAGATGCAGATTTATTTTATAAATGGTAGATATATTAAAAATAGTGTTGTTACAAGAGCTTTAGAATCGGCATATAAAAATAGTATTATGGTACATAAATTCCCAATTGCATTTTTATATATCGAAATTGACCCTTCCTTTGTAGATGTAAATGTTCACCCTACAAAACTTGAAGTTAAATTTAAAAATGAAAATAATATCTATAACGCAGTATACTTTGCGGTAAAAGACGCACTAGATAAAAGCGATGGGCATTTCACCTTTAAAACACCTGAAAAAGCGGATAAAAAACCGTCAGTGTTTGAGCTTTATGAGCAGGTGCAGGCAGATGCTAAGACTAATATTGCCCAAAAGAAAAACGATTTATCCGTAGATAATAATAATTTATCCTTAGAGAATGTAAGTAGCCCATTAAATAATAATATATCCTATGAAAATAGTTACCCACTAAATAATGAGTTTTTAAAGAATGATAATATTTCTTTTTCGGCACCTAATGCTTTTAAATATAAAGAGCCAAAAACAGTATGGCAAAGTGGTAATGAAAAAGCTAAAATCACACCCCAAAACGTACCTACTAATTGGAAGATAGAAACAAGCAAAGAGCCTATAAATGAAAAGCCAAACGATGAAATATTGCCACAGCAAACCGAGATACTAAACGCCGATATAGACTATAAAATAATAGGTGAAATTTTTGATAGTTTTATAATACTAGAGGCTACTGATTGTATGCTACTAGTCGATAAGCACGCAGCACACGAAAGGCTTATTTACGAGGATTTACTAAAAGACAATAGTATCTTTAGGCAGATGTTACTCTCCCCGATAACAGTAACGCTTTCTAAAACCAGCTGTGATATAGTGGCAGAAAATAAAGTGGCACTAGAGGAATATGGCTTTACTTTAGATAGTTTTGGTGAAACAGATGTTATAATAAGAACAGTTCCATCTATTCTAGCAGAGCAAAATATAGAGGACACGTTAGAAGAGATAATTTCATATCTAACGCTAGACACTAGAGATATAAAAACCAAAGCACACGAAAATATCCTTCATACAATTGCCTGCAAAGCCGCTATTAAAGCCGGAAGTTACACCAGCAGTTTAGAACGTGATAAGTTTATAAAAAGACTTATGACAACTGAAAATATAAAATATTGCCCCCATGGCAGACCTGTAATTACTGAAATTTCAAAAAAAGAAATAGAAAAAATGTTTAAAAGAATTCAGTAGATAAAAGCAAAATCACTAGACTTAAATTTTTAAAAGAGTTTAGTAG
>JAVVYT010000002.1:0-14060 GCA_036650995.1 Clostridia bacterium
CTGCCTGCGTTTCGGTAAGTCCTATTACGTCTGGAACAGTAGATGTAGCAATGCCTTTACTTATATCAACTGTAATAGTAGAATTTTTAGATACTTTTGTACCATTTTCAATGTCTTGAGCTGTAATTATCCCTGCCTCATATTTATCGGAAAATTCACCTTTACCGCTATCGATAATCTTAAAGCTTGGATATTTTTTATTATTTATAATATCGTTATAGTTTTCACCAACCAACATAGGAACATCTATTTTTGCAGAATTTTCATCTCTTGAGCCTACAAATAATACAATTCCAATACCAACAGCAAAAAATACGAGTGCTGTAACTATACCTAATACAATCGGCATAAATCCTGCTTTTTTCTTGTCTGGAGTTTTAATAGCTCCAACAGCGTCCATTACCATTGTTGGGGACTCTTCTATAAATAGATTATAGCCAAAGATAATATCAGGGTTTTCCTTGAATTTTTCAATATCATTAGACATTTCAAGAGCAGTTTGATATCTATTTTCAGGATTTTTAGCCATTGCTTTCATTATTATCTCTTCAAGTCCACGTTTTATATCAGGGATAATCTCTGAAGGCAATTTTGGCTTTGCCTGCACCTGCATAAGTGCAACAGTAACAGGCGTATCTCCCTCAAAAGGCAATTTTCCAGTTACCATTTCATATAGTAATACACCAACAGAATAAATATCAGATTTCTCGTCCGTCTTAACACCACTTGCCTGCTCGGGGCTAATATAATGAACAGAGCCAATAGCTTTATCGGTCATAGTTACTGTATCAAATTTTGCAGCACGTGCAATTCCAAAATCTCCAACTTTAACTGTGCCATCACGGATTAACATAATATTATGAGGTTTTATATCCCTATGCACAATACCACGTTCGTGTGCGTGTGTTAATGCACTAAGTATTTGAGAAACAAAAAATAATGCTTCACTTGCAGATAGCACGCCTTTTTTATTCATAAATTCTTTAAGGTTTATACCGTCAACATACTCCATAACAATATATTGCAAATCTCCCTCAAGATTTACATCGTAAATATCCACTATATTAACGTGTGACATCATTGAAATAACTCTTGATTCATTTGAAAATCTCTTTCTAAATTGAGAGTTTTCAACAAATTCCTCTTTCAAGATTTTTACAGCCACAACCCTATCAACGAGCTTATCGTATGCCTTGTAAACAACTGCCATTCCACCAATTCCGATAATCTCATTTATTACATATCTGCCATTTAATTCTTTTCCAATATATTTATCCATAATAAAATCCTCCTATGCTCTATATTTTAAGCTATGATAGCAACAGTAATATTGTCTGCGCCACCATTTGTTAGTGCTGTATTAATTAACCTTGAACACATTTCATCGTCTGGGCTAGTGTTTACAATCTCTAGTATCTGTTCATCAGATACTTCATTTGTAAGCCCGTCTGTACAGATTAAAATTTTATCACCCTTTGTTATATCTATCTTATTATAATCAGTTTTAAGCTCAGGGAGTACCCCTAATGCTCTGGTGATGATATTCTTTTTCGGGTGGTTTTTAGCACTCTCATATGAAAGTTGACCTATATCTAACATTTCCTGAACAAACGAGTGGTCTTTAGTAATCGCTTTAATTTCATTGCTTCTTATTAAATACGCTCTGCTATCACCAACATGTAAAATATGAGCAACTTTATTTTCAACAAATGTCAATACAACAGTAGTACCCATACCGGAAAGCTCAGATTCGTGTGTTGAGATGTCATACACAACTTTATTTGCAGCATCAATTGCCTGCTTTAATAGCTCAATCTTTTGCTTTGTATTCTTTAGCTTTTTGTAACCATTTTTGATGTTTTCATAGATAGATTTAACAGCAATTTCACTAGCTACTCTACCACCTGAAACACCGCCCATTCCATCACATACAATGGAAATAATAGCTCCATCATCTAAGGTAGTACAATAACCAAAATCTTGATTATCAGTTCTTATCTTTCCAACATCACTTTTGAAAAAAGTATTCATTTTTCCTCCAATTTTGATGATATTTCCTCGGCTTTTTCATTTCTTAGTTGCCCGCAGGATGCGTTTATATCTTTTCCAAGGGTTCTTCTAACGGTAGCTGTAATTGAATAGTCTAATAGTTTATTCATAAATAACTCAACATTAGTTCTGGAGCTTCTTTTAAACCCTGTTTCTAAAACTGTATTTACTGGAATTAAATTAACGTGGCAATTTATCCCTTTTAAAAGCTTTGCAAGCTCTATTGCAGTTTCTATATTGTCATTTTCATTTTCTATTAAAGTATATTCAAATGAAATTCTTCTGCCTGTAACTTTGAAATATTCTTTGCAAGCGGCGATTAATTTTTCAATAGGATACGCTGAATTAATCGGCATAATGCTATCTCTTAGCTTATTATTTGGTGCGTGAAGAGAAACCGAAAGGGTAAGTGGAAACTTATATTTAGAAAGCTTCTCAATATTTGGAACAATTCCTGATGTTGAGAGCGATAAATGTCTTAAACTTAAATTAAAGCCATCTTTATTTGAAATGTTATAAAGAAAAGAAATTAAATTATCAAAATTATCAAGTGGCTCACCTATTCCCATTATAACAACACTTGCAATTGTAATCCCTAAGTCTTTTTTAACCGCTAGGATTTGGTCAAACATCTCACCTGCTGTAAGGTTTCTAACAAGCCCTCCGATAGTAGATGCACAAAATTTACAACCCATTCTACAACCGACTTGAGAGGAAATGCAGATACTAAAACCATGATGATATTCCATAACTACCGTTTCTATCTGCTCATTATCAGAAAGGCGAAAAAGGTATTTAACAGTACTATCTAGCTTTGACTCTAACTTTTTAGAAATTTTTAAATTTTCAATAAAGAAGATTTGGTTTAACATTTCTATATGATTTTTAGAAAGATTAGTCATATTTTCAAAAGACTTCTCACCTTTTGAAAGCCACTGAAAAACTTGAAGTGCTTTATAACTTTGGATATTAAGTTCTTTAAACTTTTCTGTAAGTTCCGAAAGTGTAAGGGATAGTATATCTATTTTTGACATTTATTTCTCTTTCCTAAGCTTTGCTATAAAAAAGCCATCATAATCTATGCTTGGTAATATTGTAACATAATCTGTATATATTTTGCAAGGGATTGCATTTAAAAACTCATCTTTTATCGAAATTATTTTGAAATTTTTGTTGTTTTCAATAAATTTTTGAATATTTTCTTCGTTTTCACGAGCGTTTAACGTACAGGTTGAATAAAAAAGAGTTCCGCCAACCTTTAAATATTTTGCAGAATTTTCTAAAATCTTTTGCTGAATTTCTATTAATTCATTAAAATCACTCTGCTCTTTATTGATAATATCTCTCTTCTTTTTAATGCTTCCAAAACCGCTACAAGGAACATCGCACAAAACCTTATCAAACTTCCCTAAAAAATCTTCCCTTAAAATAGTGGCATCATTTTCTAAAACATCTATCTTTAAATTAAGGCGATTAGCTGTTTTTCTAATCATATCGGTCTTGCTTTTTTTAAGGTCACAAGCCACTATATATGCTTTATTATCAGCACTTATTTGCATATTAAAAGTTTTCCCACCTGGTGCTGCACAAAGGTCTAGGATTTTCTCGTTTTCTTTAGCGTTTATGATTTTACAAGCCATTTTAGAGGAGTTTCCCTGAACAAAAAACTCACCTTTTTTAAACGTTTCTAAAGTCGTTAAATCTATTGGTGTTTTAAGATTTAGATTTTCATCTATTTCTATCTTTTCTTTTTTTAAATCAGATAGTATTTCCTCTTTTTTAAACTTTGCTAAATTTAATACAATTGTAGTTTTTGGGATAGTCTGCATATTTTCTGCTATGGTGTTAGCAACAGTTTCTCCATAACTTAAAGCCCAAATATCATAGATGTATTTTGGTACTAGGCTATTGATTTCACTTGGAATTTCTTCCTTTAATAGCATATCTTTTTCTCTTGATATGCTACGCAAAACTGCATTTACAAAATTTCCCATAAATGCCCCTTTGAATTTTTTAGCTATCTTTACACCTTCATTTATAGCGGCACTAGGTGGAATTCTATCCATAAATAAAATTTGATAGCAGGATATTCTTAGGATATTTTTTATCTTTACATTTGTTTTTTCATAATCTTTTTTTACATATTTCTTAAGATAAAAATCTAGTAATATTTTCTTTTGCAAAGTTCCATTTACAAGGATAGTAAGAAGGCTTTTATCAACATCAGAGAAGTTTTCTTTAAGCGCTTCGTTTAAAGATAAATTAATAAAGCCACCATTTTTTTCATTTTCTGATAATAAAACTACTGCTTTTTCTCTAACATTCATTAAATCTATCCATTTCATTTATTTTATGCCCATTAAAATAATCTGTTGCACGCATTTTTTTACTGCCTTTTGGCACAAGTTCTAAAATTTCTATACAGCTTTTGTTTTTGCAAGATACCAATACTTTTTTCTTTGTAATAGTTATGCTACCTGCTGGCTTATCTATTATTTCATCGGAAATTAAAGACGATAGTATCTTAAAATTAACGTCATTTAAACAGGTCTTTGCCGCCGGGAATAAAGAAAGTCCACGGATAAAATTATATACCTCTTCATTTGATTTATTAAAATCTATAACTGTATTTTCATTTGTTAAAAGACTTGCATAGCTTACAAGGCTCTCGTTTTGCACTTTTGGCTCTAACGTGTTATTTTCTACTTTTAATAAAGTTTCTTTTAAAACTGATGTACTAAGTTCCATTAACTTATCGTGAAGTGAGCTTGCTGTTTCATCAGGTGAAATATCGCACTCTTTAGCAATTAATATATCCCCTGCATCTAACTTTTGTGCCATATACATTGAGGTAATTCCTGTTTTTGTATCTCCATTTATAATACTCCACTGAATAGGAGCAGCTCCCCTAAGTTTTGGAAGTAGTGAGGCGTGAATATTAATACAGCCATACTTTGGAAAATCCAGAACATATTTAGGCAATAATTTACCATACGCTGTAACTACTATAAGCTCGGGAGATAGCTCTTTTAAAAGGTCTAGTACTGCATTATCTTTTAGTGTCGTTGGCTGATACACCTTTATATTATGCTCTAGTGCGTATATTTTAACCGCCGAAGATAAAAGCTTATGCCCTCTGCCCTTTGGCTTATCCGGCTGAGTGAAAACTCCAACTACATCATAGTTATTTTTTATCATTGTATCTAGTGATGCCACGCTAAATTCAGGTGTTCCCATAAATAATATCTTCATTTTATTCTCCTTTATAATTTTCTAACAGCCATTTTGCAACCCCGTTATTTGTATTAAAATCGATAATAGCGGTCGCTTTTTCTTTTACCTTATCCCGTGCATTTAGCATAGCATAGCTTTCGTTACTCGCTTTAAACATTGGTATATCATTAAAGTTATCCCCAAAAGACACTACTCTATCAAACTTAAATTTTTCTTTTAGAAAATTAACTGCGTTGTATTTTGAGGCGTTATGAGATGATATTTCTAAATACCAATAATCTTTAAGATAAATATCTCGGTAAAACTCAATATTTAACTTTGTATCTTTTAAAAGTTCATTATAAAGTTCTCTTAAATTTTCCTCTTTATCACAGGTAGAAAAGTAAATTATATCTTCATTTAAAGTATCATTAAAATCCTCTACTTTATTAATTACCTTGCCATATTTACGTGTTCGCTCCTCGTAAAAATTACGCCTATGCTCTGTATCTAGATTTTCAAAATAGGTATTTAAAACATTATTTTTTATTGTATATACAAACCCACTAAGATTTAGTTTTTTTAATAATGAAAATAGCCTTTGCATAGAGTCTTTTTCCATAATGTAAGTTTTAAGATAAACTTTATTAACACTATCGTAAACAGAAACACCATTCATTAAAACAATTGGTACATTAAGATTTACTTTTTCCATAATAGAAGTTACAGTAGCTATCGTTCTAGCAGTCGCAACAGTAAAATACATACCTTTTTTTATAAGTGAATTAATAGCTTTAACAGTAAACTCTGACACTTTAACGTCGGCATCTAAAAGAGTGCCATCTAGATCAGAAATATATAATGTTTTCATAACTAATCAACATATCTCTTTACTTTATCAGTAAAAACAATACCATTTAAATGGTCATTTTCATGACATAGTGCTTTTGCTAGTAGGTTTTTACCGCTAATTTTAAACCATCTACCATTTCTATCTTGTGCTTTAAAAACAACTTTAGATGGACGGTCTACTATTCCGAAAACACCAGGTACTGAAAGACAACCCTCGCTAGTATTTTGAAGTCCGCTTTCTTTTATAAGCTCGGGATTTACGCACTCAAAATATCCGTCATCAGGTGTTTCTACAACAAAAACACGTCTTAAAATTCCTATCTGAACAGCCGCTAGACCTGCTCCGTTTGCTTTATGCAAAACGTCTTTCATATCATCAAGTAAACTTGCAAGCTTGTCATCAAACTGCGTTACTGGTTTACTTATTTTATGAAGTAGTTCGTTATCCTCTTTTACACTAACTATTTTTCTCTCTGCCATATTTCATCATTTCCTTTCTAATTTAACAAATAAATTCTGCTTAACAGAAACATTCTGCTTAACAGAAACATTCTGCTTAACAGATAAATTCCGGGTTAAAGGTTATTGTAGCTTTTGTCTGCCTTAGTCTACTATCGGCATAAAATTCTTTTACTGTTTCGGCTAATAACGATCTAAACCCATTATTATTTTTACATTTTATAATCACTTTAAATCTATACTTATTATTAAGTCGTGGAAGTATTGCAGGGCAAGGTCCAAAGCCTTTATAGAAAACGCCGTTATAGTTTTTCTTTGCAAAGTCGTTTAGATACCACACAAACCATTTAGCGGCAAACATTCCTTTTTCTTCATCTGTTGATTCAAACAAAACCTGACAAATATCACAAAATGGTGGGAACAAAAATGCTTTACGGAGCTTTATTTCATCATTATAAAAATCCATATAATTTTGAGAAAATGCTAAATTCAATATTTTATTATTTGGATTATAAGTCTGAATTATAGCTCTTCCCTTTTTATCTGCTCTGCCACTTCTGCCTATTAATTGTGTTACTAATGAAAAGGTAGTTTCATTTGCCCTAAAATCATCTGAATAGAGTGATAAATCCGCTGAAACTATTGCGGCTAGCGTCACATTATTAAAGTCAAGTCCTTTAGTTACCATCTGTGTGCCTACTAAAACATCATATTTATTTGCCATAAAATCCTCTATTATTTTTGAGTGAGAATTTTTTCTTGTCGTTGTATCGGCGTCCATTCGTACTATTCTAGCCTCTGGTAAAAGCTCTTTTATCTCAGCTTCCACTTTTTGAGTACCAATACCAACATATTTAAAGTCATCACTATTACAGCTAGGGCAGTTTTCCGGCTTTATAGTGCTATAATTACAATAATGACACAGCATACGATTACTCTTAGTATGGTATGTAAGTGCTATTCCGCAATTAGGGCAGATAGCTACATGCCCACAATTTCGGCAGGATACGTTTGTATTATATCCACGTCTATTTATAAAAATTATGCTCTGTTCTTTTCTTTTGATATTTTTTTCTATTTCATTTGCTAGTGTTTGGCTAATACATGTAGTATTTCCTTTTTTAATTTCATCTCGCATATCAACTGTAATAACCTCGGGTAGGCTTTGGCTATTATACCTTTCGTTTAAGGTGAAAAAGCCTATTTTACCTGATTTTGCAAGATATGTCATTTCAACGGACGGGGTGGCAGATGACATAAGTAGATGTGCATTATTCTCTTTCGCTCTAAAAGCGGCTACTTCTTTTGTGTTGTATCTCGGTGAGCTTTCAGATTTATAGGTATGTTCTTGTTCTTCGTCTATTACAATAAGTCCTAGATTTTGGACAGGCGAAAAGACAGCACTTCTTGTTCCTATAACAACTGTTGCTGCACCGCTTTTTATTCGTTTATATTCATCTAATCGTTCTCCCATTGAAAGACCGCTATGAATTACAGCAATTTTTTCTCCGAAAATTTGGTAAAATCTTGTTAACATTTGAGCGGTTAGTGATATTTCCGGCACCATTACAATTACGCCTTTATTATCTCTAATTGCGTCTAAGGCTAACTTTATGTAGATCAGCGTTTTGCCTGAGCCTGTAATGCCAAACAAAAGTGCCGATTTATATTCATTGTCAAAATACTCTGAAATCTCATTATATGTATCAGTTTGTGCTTCATTTAATACTATCTCATCTATTCGTTTTAGCTTTTTAAAATCAGGTTTTCTAAGGGAAACTTCACTTTTAAAGGAAATATACCCTTTTTTCTTTAGTGTTACAAGTGTTGGCAAGGTAACACCTGTAAGATATATAAGCTCTGTTTGAGAAAGCTCACCTTGATCTTTTAAAGTTGTTAATACCTCGCACCAGATTGGTTTTTTATCTTGATAAAATGTTATCTTCTCTAAAAGCTCATCTAAAGGTAGCTCTAGTTTTATAATTTTAACTAATTTATCAGGAACAGTTTTTTTAAACTCATCAGTAATTTTAATTGCTTCTTTTTCACTTAAAATATCTAATATTTTACCTACACTTTTAGAAAAGGTTTTTTCTAAAGTAAACATAGTAGTATACTTCTTTTCTTTGATAAAGTCGTATACTTCTTTTTCCTTTTTTGTAGCCTCGTCATATAATTCGCCAAACACTTCGATTGTGCGAACTAGGGTCACATTAAGCCCTGACGGTAGCATTGCACTAGTAGCATCATATAAATTGCAAAAATATCGTGATTTTAAAAAATCCGCTAGCCTTAAAAACTCATCCTCTAGTGGTACTCCACCGTCTATTACAGTAGCAATAGTTTTAAGAATTCTACGCTCGCTCTCATTAGAGATAGAAACTACGATGGCTCTTGTGTGTCTATCCCCACCCCCAAAAGGCGCAACTACCCTAGTACCTACTTCTACTAGCGGTTCTAAATGCGTTGGTATATAATAATCATATAATTTATCTGCTGACGGTGGCAAAGAGGACATAGCAAGTGCCGCTATTTTTTGCATTTAATATTTGCCCTTTCTTATTGGTATTTAGTTTTTTCTTTATACATAACTTTTCCTGATGCGATTTTATGAACTGCGGTTGAAACGCAATTTTCTGTTATTGGATATCCCTCTTGCTCTGCTACTTCTGAAAGTTTTCTTGCGATTTTAGAAGTGGCAATTACAAGTGAATAGGTGCTTTGATGATTTGATGTTAATTCTTTGATGGATGGATATAGCATATGTTGTTCTCCCTTTTTTCTTTTAAATAATTTTGTTTTTGTTCTTTTTATAATGAGAGTATTTGCACTTATTTGCCTTTGAAACTCTTTATTAATGAGTCTAGTTGCTTTGCTGCGGTTTCTAAATCTTCGTTTACAATAATATAATCATACTGATCACAAAGTAGCATTTCTTCTCTTGCTTTATCTAAACGTTTTTTAATAACTTCTATGGTTTCTGTTTGTCTGCCACTAAGTCTTTTTTCTAATTCTTTTATAGACGGTGGCATTATAAAGATTAAGATTGCATCGTTAAACTTTGATTTAACCTGCATTGCACCATCGGTTTCTATCTCTAAAATGATATTTTCACCTTTTAAAAGTGCGTCATTTACAGGAGCTATCGGTGTGCCATAATAATTATCACAAAACTTTGTATATTCAATTAATTGATGATTTTTTATTAACTTATTAAAATCCTCTTTAGAGTAAAAAAAGTAATGAACTCCTTCTATTTCGCCACTTCTAGGTGTTCTTGTTGTAGCTGAAATGCTAAGATGAGTGGTTGTGTTTATTTTAAAAAGCTCCGATAACACACTTCCCTTGCCTGCCCCTGACGGACCTGAGATTACAAATAATTTTCCTTTATTCATTTGGCTCACCCTCGTCTATGTTTGCATCTACTTTTATTGCTATGGATTTAGTAGTATTAGCTGATAATATTATATGAGAACTATCAGTAATAATTACACTTCTAGTTTTTCTTCCATGCGTTGCATCGATTAAAACACCGTCATCTCTAGCCTCTGTAATCATCCTTTTAGCCGGTGCTGATTCAGGAGATATAATTGATACAATTTTATCTTCACTTACCATATTCCCAAAACCTATATTTACAAGTTTCATAAATAACCCTTCCATATGTAAAATTTTTATCTATCTTTTAAAGCTCATAAAAAAACTTTTTTCTTTTATTCGACGTTTTGGATTTGCTCTCTAATGCGTTCTATTATGCTTTTAAGGTCAACTACAATTTTGGTGAGTTGTAAATCATTTGCTTTAGAGCCTATGGTATTTACTTCTCTATTCATTTCTTGGATTAGAAAATCAAGTTTTTTACCAATAGGTGATGTTATAAGCATACCCTTCATCTGCTCAATATGGCTAACTAAACGAACAGTTTCTTCATTTATCGCTGTTTTATCTGCAAAGATTGCCGCCTCTGTTAGAATTCGTGAAGAGTCTAGTGTGTTGTCATTAAGTCTATTTGTATAACTTTAATCTATTTTAGGATAAAACTCTTCAATTTCATTTATTTTAAGTGTTATCTCATCAAGACAAGTAAGCACATCATTTTTTAAAACTGCTCCCTCTTTAATTCGCATTTCTAAAAAGCTATCTAGTGCTTCGTCTAAAACAAGTGACACCTTTTGCCATAGTTCGTCCTCGTTTTCCTCTTGCTTTTTAACTTTAAATAACTCGCTAATGCTCAGTAGTGAAGAAAGTTTTACATCGTTTTTAATATTATAACTATCCTCCGCAAATTGGATAATATTTTCTCGCTGCTATCCTCTGCTTTTTTGAAAGCATTTATATACCCTGCCATTAGTGCCTCATCAAGAGTTACCTCGATAGAGTTTGTATCGTTATTTACAATATTAAGATTAACATCTATTTTGCCTCTTGTCACCTTACTTGAAATTTTACTTTTAATTTTATCTTCTAAGAATGAATATGCTCTTAAAGAGCGAAGAGAAAAGTCAAAAAATCTATGATTTACTGATTTTATTTCTATTGTAATGTCATAATTATCTATAACTTTATTAACTCTTCCATATCCTGTCATACTACTAATCATATTAATACCAACTTTTTTGCATTTCTGCATATTTAATATCTAAATTATACCACTTTTTTCTTGCTTTTTCAAATGTTTTTTTAAATACTCTCCCGTATACGAGTTTTTACAGCTCATTATCTCCTCAGGCGTGCCTTTTGCAACTACAAAACCGCCTTTATCTCCACCATCGGGACCTAAATCTATAATATAATCGCTAACTTTTATTACGTCAAGATTATGCTCAATTACTAAAACTGTATTTCCTTTATCTACTAGTTTATTTAAAACTTCAATAAGTCTATGCACATCTGCTGCGTGAAGTCCTGTTGTTGGCTCATCTAAGATATAAATAGTTTTACCAGTACTGCGTTTTGAAAGTTCAGTTGCAAGTTTAATACGCTGTGCCTCGCCACCTGATAGAGTAGTGGACGGCTGACCTATCTTTATATATCCAAGTCCCACATCTGATAGTGTTTTTAATTTTGAATAAATTCGTGGGATATTTTTAAAAAATTCACAGCCCTCTTCAACAGTCATCTCTAAAACTTCATAGATGTTTTTATCTTTATATTTAACTTCTAGTGTTTCTCTATTGTATCGTTTTCCTTTACAAACATCACAAGTAACGTACACGTCAGCAAGAAAATGCATCTCTATTTTTAAGATACCGTCCCCCTCACACGCTTCACATCTACCGCCTTTTACATTAAATGAAAATCTTCCTGTTTTGTAACCTCTTTCTTTAGCCTCGCTAGTTTTTGCAAATAAATCACGGATTTCAGTAAACATTCCGGTATAGGTGGCAGGATTTGAACGAGGAGTTCTTCCTATCGGTGATTGGTTTATATCAATTACTTTATCTAGTAGCTCTTCACCTTTTATCGATGTATGGGCACCTGCTTTGGTTTTGCCTTTATTTAAATCGTGAAATAGTTTTTTAAAGAGAATTTCATTTACAAGTGAGCTTTTACCAGAGCCTGACACTCCTGTAACACTTGTTAAAACGCCTATTGGAATTTTAACGTTAATATTTTTTAGGTTATTTTCTTTAGCACCCTTAATTTCAATAAATCCATTTGTGCATTTTCTGCGTTTTTCAGGGATTTTAATAGACTTTTTACCGGATAGATACATTCCTGTTATAGAATTATCGTTTTTCATTAACTCTTCTGCTGTACCGCATGCTACAACATTTCCACCGTGAACACCAGCACCTGGACCTATATCTATAATATAATCAGCGGCAAACATAGTATCCTCATCATGCTCAACTACTATTAGAGAATTGCCTAAATCACGAAGTCTTTTCAATGTTTCTAAAAGTCTGTCATTATCCTTTTGATGAAGTCCAATGCTCGGCTCATCTAAAATATATATAACTCCCATTAGCGAAGAGCCTATCTGTGTTGCAAGGCGAATTCTCTGACTTTCACCGCCTGATAATGTTCCCGCTGAACGTGATAGGGTTAGATAGTCTAGACCTACGCTCGTTAAAAAGCCTAGTCGCTGATTTATTTCTTTTAGAATTTGGCTTGCTATTTTCACATCTTTATCGGCTAGTGTCAAGTTTTTAAAATACTCTGCAAGATTGCCAACCGGCATTGAAGTTATTTCATTTATATTCTTATCATTTATTGTAACTGCTAGAGAAATATCGTTAAGCCTTGCTCCTTTACAGTCGGGGCAAGGGATTTCTGCCATACAGTTTTCAATTTCACTACGCATCCACTCACTATTAGTTTCATGATAACGTCTTTCAAGATTTGTAATTATGCCTTCAAATTTGGTATTATAATTTCCTGTGCCATATGAAGTTTCTCTTGTGGTTTCTATCCGTTCACCTTTTGTGCCATACAGCAAAATATCAACTATCTTAGCAGGTAGTTTTTTAATAGGTGTCGAAAGTGAAAAGTTATAATGCTCAGCTAGTGCGTCATAATACATCTTTGCAATAGTCTGCTCACCTGTATAGCTCCAACCACTAGCTTTTATTGCACCATCTTTAATGCTCTTTTCCTTATCGGGAATAATAAGGTCCGGGTCGACTTTAAGCAAAGAGCCAAGCCCTGTACAAGTTTTACAAGCACCATATGGATTATTAAATGAAAACATTCGAGGGGTTAATTCTTCAATAGAAATTCCGTGATCAGGGCAAGCGTACCTTTGAGAAAAAAGCTCTTCTTTTTCGCCATTTACTATTAAAATAAGTCCATTTGATAGCTTTGTAGTAGTTTCTAATGAGTCGGTAAGTCGCTTTTCAATACCGCTTTTTACTACTAGTCTATCCACTACAATTTCGATAGTATGCTTTTTATTTTTATCAAGAATTATTTCTTCAGATAACTCGAATGCTATTCCGTCTACACGCACTCTTGCATACCCTGATTTTCTTGCATCATCAAAAACTTTTAGATGCTCGCCTTTACGACTTTTAATTACAGGCGCTAAAAGCTGAATTTTGCTACCCTCTTTATACTGCATAATTTTATCTGTTATCTGATCAATTGTTTGCTGAGAAATTTCCTTGCCACAAATTGGGCAATGCGGAACGCCTATTCTAGCATATAACAAACGAAGATAATCGTAAATTTCAGTAACAGTACCAACGGTTGAACGTGGGTTTTTTGAGGTGGTTTTTTGGTCTATTGAGATAGCCGGTGAAAGTCCTTCGATATAATCAACATCAGGTTTTTCCATCTGCCCTAAAAACTGACGTGCATAAGAAGAAAGACTCTCGACATACCGCCTTTGACCCTCGGCATAGATTGTGTCAAAAGCTAGTGAAGATTTACCGGAGCCTGATAGTCCTGTAAGCACTACAAGTTTATCCCTTGGTATCTCAACGTCTATATTTTTAAGGTTATGCTCTCTAGCACCTTTTATAAAAATTTTATCGTGTTGCAAT
>JAVVYT010000002.1:14070-25725 GCA_036650995.1 Clostridia bacterium
TAAATTATTTATTTTATCTCGTAAAAATGCTGCGTGTTCAAACTCTAAAAGCATTGCGGCATCTTTCATCTCTTTTGTTAATTTATGGATAAGTGCCTGCTTTTCTTGATTTGATAGATTTTTAAGCTGTGTATTTTTTTCAATATCCTCTTTAGATGAAATTTCTATAACATCTCTTATATCTTTTTTAATACTCATTGGAGTGATATTATTATCAATATTATACTGATTTTGAATTTCACGACGACGATTTGTTTCACGAATTGCCCTTTCCATTGAGCCTGTTACATTATCAGCATACATAATAACTTTACCGCTACTATTTCTAGCAGCTCTGCCGATTGTCTGAATAAGGGAAGTTTCGCTACGCAAAAAGCCTTCTTTATCAGCATCTAAAATTGCAATAAGTGATACTTCAGGGATATCTAAGCCCTCTCTTAAAAGGTTAATTCCAACTAAAACATCATACTCTCCCATACGAAGTTCTTTAATAAGTTTCATTCTTTGAAGTGTGTCGATGTCGTGGTGGAGGTAACGAGCTTTAACGCCAACACTTTGCAGATAATCAGATAAATCCTCCGCCATTTTTTTAGTAAGTGCTGTGATTAATGTACGCTCATTTTTTTCAGTACGTGCATTTATTTCAAAGATTAAATCATCTGTTTGATTTTCGGTAGGACGAACGGATATTTCAGGGTCTAGTAATCCGGTAGGTCTTATAATCTGCTCCGCTATCGTTGTACTTCTCTCTTTTTCATACACATTAGGAGTAGCACTAACGTATATAACCTTTTGTATCTTTTTAGTAAATTCTTCAAAATTAAGTGGTCTATTATCGAAAGCACTAGGTAGTCTAAAGCCATAGTTAATCAGACTCTCCTTACGAGAATGATCTCCGCCATACATAGCTCTTACCTGCGGTAGGGTAACGTGGGATTCATCAATAATAAGAAGATAATCCTCAGGAAAATAGTCCATTAAAGTAAACGGGGCATCTCCTTTTTTACGACCGCTAATAACGCCTGAATAGTTTTCTATACCGCTACAAAATCCTATTTCTCTAATCATTTCCATATCATAGGTAGTACGTTGACGAATACGTTGAGCCTCAATTAGCTTATGCTGACTTTCGAATAAAGCTACCTGCTCTTCCATTTCATTTTCGATTAAAACTAGTGCTTTATCTAGCTTTTCACGGGAAGAAACATAGTGTGATGCGGGATAAATTGCAACGTGATTTACATTTTGTTTTATACTGCCTGTTACTATATTAACCTCAGAAAGTCGCTCTATCTCATCGCCAAAAAACTCAACTCTAATTGCGGTATCGTTAGTATATGACGGTAGAATTTCGATTACATCGCCACGCACTCTGAATTTATTTCGCTCAAAGGCAATATCATTTCTATCAAACTGAATTTCTATCAGTTTTTTTATAAGCTCATCTCTATCTCTAGTCTGCCCGACTCTAAGGGAGATTACCATATTTTTATAATCAATAGGGTCACCTAAACTATATATACAAGAAACGCTAGATACTATAATTACATCTTTTCTTTCAAAAAGTGCTGATGTTGCACTATGACGGAGTTTATCGATCTCATCGTTTATAGCACTATCTTTTTCGATAAAAGTATCGGTATTTGGAATATATGCTTCCGGCTGGAAATAATCATAGTATGACACAAAATATTCAACCGCACTATTTGGAAAAAACTCTTTAAGTTCGCTACAAAGCTGTGCTGCTAGAATTTTATTATGTGCTAGCACTAAAGTTGGTTTTTGGACTTTTTCAATTACGTTTGCCATAGTAAAAGTTTTTCCGGAGCCTGTAACACCTAAAAGCACCTGCTCTGTTTCACCATTATTTATTCCATCTACAAGTGCAGAAATCGCCTTTGGCTGGTCACCTGTTGGCTTAAAAGGAGATTCTAGCTTAAATTTATTCATATAAAAATATCCCCTTTCTTTTTAATATCTTTTACAAGTTAAAGTAATTTTATCACACTTTTTTTAAATTTACAACCTTTAAAATTCTAATAATTATTATCAAATAAAAGCTCGTTTTCTTTTTATTAACCGCCATTTTTCACGTTAAAAACTGATTTTTTTTATAAATTACAAACTACAAAAACTTTTAATGAGTATTTATTGATAATTTTTGGTAAATTTATTAATTAATTGTTAATTATATGGTTAGTGGCTTGATTTCTTGAATAATATTTGTTAATATGAACATATAAATAATTTGGTTTATTTAATGATATTTAATTTTAAAAGCGTGTTCTTTATAACGTGTTATTAATATAGACAACAATTGAAGGGTGGTCATATTTATGCATGACATTGCTAAAAAGATTATAGATCACAAAAAATTGGTACTGATTACTTTTACTGTTATTGTAATTATATCGATTTTTTTGTCGAACCTTGTAAACGTAAACTATAATCTCACAAACTATTTACCAGACGGTTCTCCCTCTACTACTGCTCTTGATGTAATGCAAAAGGAGTTTACTAAGTCCCCTCCTAACGCCAGAATTCTTGTGCAAAACGTATCTGTGCCTGAAGCATTAGAGTTTAAAGCTAAGTTTGAAGCTGTTGACGGAGTTGACGAGGTTAATTGGCTTGATGATACTGAAGATGTATTAAAGCCACTTGCTATGATGGATGCCGACAATCTAAAAGCTTGGTACAAAGATAACAACGCTTTATATAATGTCGTTATAAATGTAGACAAGCAAAAATCTGCTGTTGTAGAAATTCAAAAAATAGTAGAAGGCAAAGGCGAAATTACAGGCGACGTTGTAGATACTGTATCTGCTCAAACAACAACAGGCTCTGAAACTACAAAAATGCTTATAGCTGTTGTGCCGATAATTTTATTAATTCTTTTAATATCCACCTCATCATGGTTTGAGCCAGTACTATTTATGGTGGCTATTCTAGTAGCTATCCTTATTAACAATGGTACTAACGCCTTTTTAGGTGAGGTTTCGTTTATCACTAAAACCACCTCAGCAATACTGCAACTTGCGGTGTCTATGGACTATTCTATCTTCCTACTGCATAGGTTTAGTGATTTTAGAAACGAAGGTCAAGACATTAAAACTGCAATGATAAGTGCAATGAAAAAATCCTTCTCGTCAATTTTAGCCTCCGGTCTTACAACGGCGATAGGTTTTGGTGCTCTTATCGTTATGAGATTTAAAATCGGTCCTGATTTAGGCATAGTACTAGCTAAGGGTATTCTATTTAGTATGCTCTCTATTATGCTACTTCTTCCAGTGCTTACTGTTTTCACCTATAAACTTATCGATAAAACACATCACCGTTCATTCTTGCCATCGTTTAAAGGCTTTGCAAAGTTTGCCAAACATCTTGGAATACCGGTAATAATTCTTGTTATCATCCTTATTGTTCCATCTTTTTTAGCACAAAACAAAAACGACTTTATGTATGGTGCAAGTGTTATGAGTGCAAATCCCTCGGGGGATTCGATTACAAACGATTTATTTGGCAAGTCAAACAGTATGGTAATTTTAGTGCCTAAAGGGGACGTTTTAAAGGAAAAGGAATTATCTGTTGAACTAGCTAACAAGCCATATGTTACATCGCTTATCTCCTATGCCAATACAATTGGGCGTACTATCCCTCCAGAATTTCTTCCAAAAGAAAATCTAGCCGACTTACAATCAGAACATTATTCCAGAATAGTAATCTCAGTAAACACCTCACAAGAGGGTAAAGACGCATTTAATGCCGTAGAAGATTTACGAGCGACCACTAAAAAGTATTATGAAAACGACTCTCATTTAGTCGGAAGTACTGCTAGTGTTTACGATATGAGAAACACTGTAATTTCAGATAATATGTTAGTTACAATAATTGCAATTGTCGGAATTGGACTTGTTCTTCTATTTACCTTTAAATCGCTGACATTACCATTTATTTTATTACTAACAATAGAAACTTCAATTTGGATAAATCTATCTTTCCCATATTTTCTAGATACCAAAATGGCTTATTTAGGATTTATGATTATAAGTTCTATTCAGCTTGGCGCCACGGTTGACTATGCTATTCTCTTTACCAACCGATACATCGAAAACAGGCGGCAAATGAAGAAAAAAGAAGCTGCTATCACCACCATTTCACAAACAAGTGCATCTATTATGACCTCCGCCGGTATCCTTACTGTTGCAGGCTTTATAATGGGAATTATCTCAACTAATGGTGTTATAGGACAGCTTGGAACATTAATTGGCAGAGGCACACTTCTATCCGCTATAATGGTATTTTTCTTCTTACCTACAATGCTTATAATATTTGATAAAGTTATCCAAAAAACCACATTAAAACTCAATTTCTATAACGAGCCAAAACCAATTAAAGAAAAGCCTATTAAGAAACACGAAAGGAAGGTGCAGTAATATGAAAGCTAAAAAAATCATTTCATTATTACTAGTGGCTACAATAACATTATCTATTGGTGCTACTGTATTTGCTGCTGAAACCGACAACCCAAAAGAAGAAATTGTATATGCTATGCTTTCAAATAGCGGTAAAGTCAATGACATTTATGTTGTAAACTCTTATGAGCATCTAAACAAGCCATTAATTGACTATGGAAACTACTCGGCTGTTCGTAATCTATCCACTACTGATGACCTCACTATTAGCAACACTACAATTAGTTCATCAATTAGCAAAGGCAAATTTTATTATGAGGGCAAAGGAAACGGATATAATCTGCCTTGGAATATAGCTATCACCTATACCTTAGATGGAAAGAGTATAACCTCTGAAGAAATTTTAGGAAAAGCCGGCAAAGCTGAGATTAAGATTGACGTAACTCAAAACAAAAGCGTAAATCCTATATTTTTTGAACACTATGCTCTTTCAATTTCCACTATGCTAGATACCAACAAATGCTCAGATATAGTATCAAAAGATGCTACTATTGCAAATGCCGGTGAGAGTAAAAGTTTAACATATATGTTACTTCCTAAAAAAGAAGCTAGCTATGTTATAACTACTACTACGACTAATTTTGAGCTAGGAGCTATTTCATTTAATGCAATTCCATTTAGTATGAACGTTGCAATTGAGGGAATTGATGACATATCTAGTTATTTTAAACCACTAACAAAAGGTATCTCCACCCTAAACGAAGGCTCTAAAACACTTAAAAATGGCTCCTCAGATTTACAATCAGGAATTGACGAATTAAATAAAAACAGTAGCTCTTTAACAAGTGGCTCTAGCGGGATTTTAAAAGCTATCGGTGATATAAATTCAGCCATTGCATCTATGGGCGATTTAACCTCAAGTGGCGGTGATTTAGCACAACTAAATGATGCTTGCACTAAGTATCAAGATGGTCTTACCTCAGCAATTTCAGGTCTTACACAGATTTCAAAAGACGATGAGCAAACAAAGCAGATACTTTTAGGATTATCTCAAAATACCGATCCTTTAGTTCAAGGACTAATACAGGTATATAACGGTAAAATGGCAGGAATAAACAATATTATTACAGGTCTTAACTCACTAAACGATAATTTTACATTAATCAAAAATGGTGTAAAAGGCATCACCGATAATATTGGAAACATCTCTAAATTATCAAGCGGACTAGGTATTCTATTAGAGCAATACAAAAACTTTGATAATGGTCTTAAAGCATATTCTGATGGATTTTCAAAGATTGCCGATGGATATACTAAAATCAGCAATGGTATTAAAGAATTAAACTCCGGAATAAATACCCTTAACAATTCAACAAAAAACATTGATACAGAAATAAAATCTAAAGTAGACGCTGCCCTTAGTGCTGTTAGCGGTGGAGAATTTACTCCCGTTTCTTTCTCTGATAAACAAAACACAAACATAAAAATGGTGCAATTTGTAATAAAAGCTGATGCAATAAAAGCACCTGCAAAAGTAGCTGAGCCAACAGAAAAAGTTACTAAAACATCATTTTGGGAAAAGCTTGTAAACCTATTTAAGAAAAGTGAAAAGTAATCTTATTTAATAGCTAAAACAGATTTTACTCTTAAAGCAAAACATTAAAAATATTAAAAGCCAACATCTAAAAAGTACCGACCCACAAACGTTAGACTAAAACAATCTAACAATTGAAGATCGGTACAATGATGTTGGCTTTTTACTATATCTATTATTTTAAACCTAACATTCCACATTCTTTTAAAGAACAATATCCACCATTTGCAACAACAATATGATCAAACAGATGTATATTTACTCTTAATAGCATTGCATTAAGTTGTCCGGTTAATAAGATATCTTCATGTGATGCCATACTAGTACCGCACGGGTGATTATGACATATTATAACAAAAGTACTTTTATAAGAAAGAGCATATTCTAGTATTCTATCAACACCAGAATTTACTGATGTTGCTGTTCCAACAGAAATATCTTGTATGCACAAAACTCTATAAGCATTATCAAGACAAACCAATACTAACTTTTCAACCTTTAAATTAAGAAATCTCGGTAAAACAAGTTCAAATGCACTTTCAGCACTTTTAACTATTTTTATATTATCATTTTTTGCGGCTAGAACTCTACTTTGTATAGCAGGTATTAGCTTTATAAGAGCGGCATTTCTTTTACCAATGCCATCTACCTCTTGAAGTTTATACGTTGGTGCGTCAAACACTTTATCGAGTGAGCCAAAAGCATTTATAAGCTCATGTGCAATTTCATTCGTGTTTTTAACGTGTATACCATAGAAAAGAAGAAACTCTAACACTTCATGGTCATCGAAAACGTCTATTCCTTTTTCTAAAAATTTATTAAGCATTCTTTCTCTATGTCCTGCGTGAAGATTAGCTTTCTGCGCAGATTTATTTTTTTCTACTTCCTGGTTTGACATATGGCAAGCCCTCCTTACAAAGTGGGCATTCTTCCTTGGTATATGATTCAATACTCATAGAAGTTACTGCTTTAAAAGGTACTCCAAAGTCTATTTTTCCGGCACTTCTGTCTACAATTACTCCAACTCCAGCAACAACTGCACCCTCTGCTTTTACTAAATCAATTACCTCGAAAACTGAGCCACCGGTAGTTACAACATCTTCTACTATAAGAACTCTTTGTCCTTTTTCAAGAGAAAATCCTCTTCTAAGTGTCATCTTGCCATCTTCTCGCTCTGCAAAAAAGTTTGGCACTTCTAATTGACTTGATACTTCATATGCCATTTGAATAGCTCCTAGTGCAGGACCTACGACAATATCAATGTTATCCTCTTTAAATTTTTCTGCTAAATCTTTGCATAGTTCTTTACTGTATTTGCTGTTTTGAAATATTTTTGCACACTGCATATATTTGTTGCTGTGTCTGCCTGAAGTAAGCAAGAAATGGCCTTGTAGCAAAACCCCTGCCTCTTCTAAAATTTCCATAATTCTCTCGTTTGTTAGCATAGTATTTTCTCCCTTTTAATAAATTTATATAATTTTTATATTGGCTCGGTTGTTTTTAAAATATAACTTTGGAATAATAAATCTGAGTGGTTAGATTCAGCTTTATTTATATTATATTTTGAATAAATATCCTCGTATGGCATATTATAAAACGTCATTTGATGAGTGTATAGCATCGCTGTAATATAGTTATTTATAGGCACGTCAGAAGATTTTAGTTTTGCTGTAAAGGTAATGTAACCTCTTTGATTTTTTGCGTCTTTAACATTTCTAAATTTATTAGCAAGCACTAAAGCACTTTCAGGAGGCTCTAGATTTTTCTTACTATAAGTAAATGTATTCCCATTAACTTCTTTTTCAAACATATGATTTGCTGTAATTTTACTGTTTGTAAAATCAAATAAATCCTTTTTAACAGAAACGCCTATTAAATCTATATAGTTATTTTTAGGGTTAGTAAGCCATTTATAATGCTCTAAAAATTTAATATTATTATCCGCTAACGTTGCCACAACAGATGTTAGCTCTATTTCACCCTCATCGTTTTTCTCGGTTTTCGTTGTAACGTTAATTGACTTTACACCGCTATAAAGCAGTATTTCAGTGTTTGGAAGATCAGCTAAGATAGTTTCAGGAAAGCCAGAGGTAATTAAGGTGTTTTTTATTTTATTTACATCTTCCTCTTGTTGCTGTGAAATCTCCTCGATATCATTTTTATTTAAAACCACACTTTTAATACTAGGCTCATTTACAGATTTTAAAGAAAAGAATGATAAAACGACTAAAAGTATTACACCAACTGTCATACCAGTTACAAATTTTATATTAAGTCTTTTTTCCTTAACGTTAAACAGCTTTTTATGCACTCTCTTGCGGTAATTATATACTGAAGATAGGATAATAAGGTATAAAATTATAACAATCGGAACTGCAATATATCTAAAGAACGAGATAAAGTAAGCCACTAATAAAATAATCACAGTTGCTAAATAGAGGTAAATATTTTTACTAAATCGTTTAGCTAAAGAACGTTGCCTTGTTTTAAGGGCAAGTTTAGCAAGACCTTGGAACAGGCATGCAGAAAAGACAATCATTAGCAGATAGGATATTACCATAAATACCATTTTCATTTCTATTATAACATTAAAGCCAATAGCATCTATTAAAGTGTTTAAGAAAATGGCACAACCGCTACAAATTGAGATATTATGAGCATATAAAAATAATTTATCTTCCTTTTTAAGTTGAAAAGTACCGGCTATAAGAAAAATAATACCTATTATTTGCGTATAGATATTAATGTTTAGAAAGCTAATATTTAAATATGTAAAAAAAAGTCCGATTAAAATTTTAGTAATTGATTTATTCTTCATTAACAAATTTTACCTTTCGTTTTCATTACTTAACTTTTTATTTATAAATACATTAAAAGGAATTTAAAAACCTTATAATAAATATCTTTATACCAGTATAATACAAAATAACCTTTTTGTCATCAGTTTTCGCATAAATTATCATTATTTTTTTTATTTTCAGGTAACCTATTGCGACATTTTTTATTATTTCAAAGTGGTAAGCTTTATAAATGAGGTGTTACTGATGGAATTTACATTTTATATCGATATTTATTTTATGGTGAATTTTACAATAAACCTTCTCCTATTAATAATCACCTTCATATATTTAAGACGTTCTTTTAAAAGCTATCGGCTTATTTTAGCATCGATATTCGGTAGCATTATAGCTTGTCTTTTTTATATAATAAATAGCAGTCTTTTATCAGCCATATTTTCAGTGCCACTTGCAATTATTATGATATTAATTTCCTTTAACTACATCTCAATCGGAAAATTTATTAAAACGTTAATTGTTTTTCTAACTAGTAGTTTTATATTATTCGGGATAACCTACTTTTTATTTTTGCTAACTCCCCTATCAACTATTATTATTTATGAAGGTAATTTGCTTTATTTAAATGTTGATTTTTGGCAAATTCTTCTTATCTCAATCCTTATGATTATAGTATCAAAAACAATCTCGTTAGTTTATAAGTTTGACAATACCGAGTGCATTTACAAAGTGGAAATTAAAAATGACAACAAAACTATAACAATAAATGCACTAATAGATACCGGCAACACACTCTGCGAAATCACCTCCGGACTACCTGTTTTAGTTGTAGAAAAATCTAGCATTGCAAAAATTTTAGCTATTGATGAAAATATACTAGACAGCATATTGCAAAACACGAACACTACAAAAACAGATGAAAATTTCAGATACATTGCCTACAAAGGAGTTTGGGAAGAAAATGTTTTAATGCCAATTTTTACACCTACTAGCATACATATTATAAAAAACAACAAGAAATATTTAACTGAAAGTGTAGTCGGGATAACAAAAACCACACTTTCTACAAGCAAAGAATATGTGGCACTACTATCGCCACTTCATTTCAAATAAAAACTGAGAGGACAAAATATAAAATGGATTTATTTTTTTTAAGACGTTTAAAGTTACTCATTGAAAGGTTATGCAACAAAGTCTTTTATATAAATGGCTCTGCGCCGCTTCCTGCACCAATGACGCAAGAGGAAGAACGGGAATGTATTAATGCGTATAATAATGGTGATATGAATGCTCGTGCTAAGTTAGTAGAGCGAAATTTAAGGCTTGTGGTGTATATTGCAAAAAAATTTGATAACACAGGTGTTTTAGTGGAAGATTTAATTTCAATCGGAACAATTGGTCTTATAAAGGCTGTAAACTCGTTTAAATCGGATAAAAACATCAAGCTAGCAACGTACGCCTCAAGATGTATTGAAAACGAAATATTAATGCATCTTAGGAAAAGCAATATAATTCGTAGCGAAGTATCGATTGACGAGCCTTTAAACGTCGATTGGGACGGAAATGAATTGCTATTATCTGATATTTTAGGCTCTGACCCTGATAGCGTGCATAAAGATTTAGAGGCGGAGGTTGAAAAACAGCTACTCCTTGGCGCTCTTAAAAAACTTTCAAAACGTGAGAGTGAAATAATGGTGCTTCGTTTCGGCTTTTTAAATGGTAAAGAGTACACTCAAAAAGAAGTGGCAGACATACTAAACATCAGTCAATCTTATATTTCACGGCTTGAAAAAAAAATCCTTGTAAAGCTTAAAATCGTACTGGAAAAAACTTCCTAATAAAGCTTTTTTTAAAAACGTATAAAATCACCTCCGAACTGTTAATACTCTAGGTATTAAGCTTGGAGGTTTTTTATGTATATTAATAAAGTAGAAATATGTGGTATCGACACTGCCAAACTCAAGGTTTTAACAAACAAGGAAAAACTAGCTCTTTTTAAAAGGATAAAAAAAGGCGATAAAACCGCTAGAGAAGAGTTTATAAGTGGCAATTTAAAATTGGTTTTAAGCGTAATAAAAAAATTTTCAATGCGTAAAGAAAATATGGACGACCTTTTTCAGGTGGGCTGTATTGGCCTTATAAAGTCAATAGACAACTTTGATGAAAGTCATAACGTCCGTTTTTCAACATACGCTGTGCCGATGATAATTGGTGAAATACGCCGATATTTAAGGGATAATAACTCCATTAGAGTTAGCAGATCTATGCGTGATACTGCATATAAAGCACTTCGTGCGAAAGAAGAGCTTACTGTATCGCTGTCAAAAGAGCCTACTATAAGTGAAATTGCACGGGCGGTTGATTGCTCTGAGGAGAGTGTTATTATAGCTTTAGAGTCAATTGTTGACCCTGTGTCTTTAAGTGAGCCTATCTATTCTGATAGTGGCGATTCTATTTATATAATGGATCAGATAAAAGATGACGTTAGTTCTGATGAAAACTGGCTTGATGAAATTGTGCTTAGAGATTCCATTAAAAAACTTGGCAACCGTGAAAAATTAATTCTAACCAAACGTTTTTTAGAAGGTAAAACTCAAATGGAAGTGGCAAATGAAATAGGTATTTCACAAGCACAAGTTTCCCGCCTAGAAAAAGAAGCAATAGGTGGCATAAAAAACAAACTAGGCTAATTCCGCTATTATAGCCAAACCTTACCTCCCCTTTTGCATCTAGTTTTATAAATACAATCTAAGCCCAAATCCTTTTAATAACTATTCTTCCTAAACTCATTCCCCCCCAATAACCTCCCGAAGTACCCTACCCTCTTCACTTCGTATATATAAAAGTTTATTTA
>JAVVYT010000003.1:0-24556 GCA_036650995.1 Clostridia bacterium
GATTTATTATTTTTTACTACTTTTTCTTGTGTAGTTTTTGTTTGTTGCCGTTGTTATCTAGGACGTAGGCGTTATCGAGTTGATTTGCGAGATTTTTTTTATATCCGTCAATGTATTCACGACGAAGAAGGGCTTGTTCGTGTAGTTCTTCTTTAGATAGTGGGGATAGTTTGCTTTTTTTAGCTAGTTCATTTATTCGAGCTATTTTTTCATCTGTCATTTTATCTACCATATCTTTCATAAAAATTAAATTAAAAAGTATCTGATTTCGGTCGCAAACCATTTGCTTTGTGATCGCAAACTAGGTTGTCGATTTTTGCTTTTCTAGCTGTGCATTATATTCCTCTTCGGTAACAGTTTTTACAGATGCACGAGAGGACTCGGTATTTGAGATATCTATAATTGAAAAGCTTCTTGAAATATCTTCTTTTGAAAGAATGAATTTAAGAAAGCTTATTTTACGTGGAAGTTCTTCGCTAGGGCCTATAAGTACCAAGGCTTTGCCCTCTATCTCAACAGACATATTATAGCTTTTGGTAATATCTATTTTTGAAAGTCGGGGAAGAAGTTCAGCATTTTTAAGCTCTAAAAATAGTTTATCGTACATTTCTTTTGTAAAATCGGAGGAGAAAGCTGCCGTCTCACCGATATTATTTGCAACAATGCCACTGCCGATTAGTTCGGGAACAGCAGGCTTTTCAGGAACATTCGCTAACACTTTATCCTGTTCAGATAAAATCGTAAACCCACCAGCAGTAGTTACATAAGAGGCATTTTGTGCCGCCTCAACAGTAATTTCCATAGTTGTAGGTAGTTTTCTTTTAATCGAAACGTTTTGAACGTATGGTAGTATTCTTTCAGTTTCTGCGATTACTTTAAACTTATCTATTTTAAACATATTACTACGAAAAGCGATACCGGTGGCATCGATAATTTCTTCTTTAGAGTAGATAGAGTCGCCCTTTACCTCGATATGTTCAACGTTAAAGAATAAAGTTATTGTTAAAACTGCCGCAACGGATACTAAAAGCCCTGAAAGAGCTAGATAAAATATACGTCTGCGTTGTCTTTTTCTTTTTTTTGCCTGTACTCCACGAAGAGGTACAGCTTTTTCTTTTTTTATAAGTGGCATTTTTTTTATTTTCTAATTCATTGAAATAAATTAGCTATTAACCTCCTACTCTTTTAATATCGGCGCCTAGATTAAATAGTGTTTTCTCTATTTTATCATATCCACGGTCAATATGGAATACATTTTCTATAATTGTTTCACCTTTTGCCGCAAGGGCTGAGATTACAAGGGCGGCACCACCTCTAAGGTCGGTGGCACATACTCTAGCACCGGATAGATTAGAATTTCCTTCTACTAGTGCGACTTTTCCCTGTACTTTGATGTTTGCCCCAAGGCGTGCAAGCTCCGCTATATGCTTGTATCGATTGTCAAAAATAGTTTCTATAAAAACGCTTTCTCCATAGGCTTTTGTCATCAGTGCCATAAGTGGTGGCTGAATGTCTGTCGGAAAACCTGGATAGGGCATAGTGCGGATATCTTTTAATGCTGTAAAGTGGCTGGTGTTAGTAATATCTATAAAATCTTTGCCGAGCTTAATTTTAATGTCGGCATCAGTTATAAGCGATAAAAATGAAGATAAATGCAAAGGGTTTATATTTGTAAGTCTGCCTGTTCCGCCTGTAATTGCAATGGCACAAAGGTAACTTGCAGCGACAATTCTGTCTGGCATTATGGTGTATTCGGTTGAGGAAAGCGAGGGTACACCGCTAATTATAATAGTGTCTGTTCCGGCACCTTTTACCTTGCCCCCCATAGAACAGATGAAGTTTTGCAAATCGACAATTTCGGGTTCTCTTGCCGCATTGTGAATAATAGTATCCCCATTTGCTAAAGTGGCAGCTAAAATAATATTTTCGGTAGCGCCAACACTAGGAAAGGCAAGATTTATAGTTTCGCAGGTGATAGTTCCATTTGAAGAACAGTTTAAATAGCCATGTTCATCAAAAAAGGTAATCCCCATTTTAGAGAGTGCTTTTATATGTAAGTCAATAGGTCTAGAGCCTAGGTCGCAACCGCCCGGAAGGCTGATTTTAGCCATTTTCATTCTGCCTAGAATAGCACCTAAAAACATAATGGAGGAACGCATTTTCCTCATTAGATAGTCGGGAATTTCATAGCCTTTAATGTTTTTTGCGTTTACTATGACGGTATGATTTTCAAATTTTGCCATAGCACCAAGATTATTTAGAATTTCAATAGCATCGTGGACATCGGATAAATCGGGACAATTTTTTATAATACATTCGCCATTACATAAAATAGTGCCGGCTAAAATCGGAAGAACACTATTTTTTGAGCCTTGTATTTTCGCTGTGCCTGTGAGTTTTTTTTCACCGTTTATAATAAGCTTTGTCATTATGTAAACCTCCAAATTACGCAAAGTAATACTTTATACTATGCTAATTTTGGAGCAATGTGCGAATAAAAAGCTCTTTTTACCTATTTTTTTGCTGTTTTCATAATAATTTCACCTATTTGTGAGGAGGCATTTTTAAATGCTAGTTTTTTTGAGGCTTTAGACATACTCTCAAGTTTTTTCTTGTTAAAGACGATAGAATTTATAGTTTCTAAAAGTGTGTCGCCATTAACATCTTTATCTAAAATCATTTCAGCCGCACCGATATCTGAAAAAACCTTTGCGTTGTAATACTGATGATTTTCTGCAACGTTAGGACTTGGAATTAAAATACAAGGCTTTTCTAAAAGTGCAAGCTCTGCTAAAGTAATCGCACCGCTACGACAAACGACAAGGTCGCAAGCCGCCATAATACGGGGCATATCATAGATGTATTCTTTTATTTGAATATCACCATCGGTATTGAATTTTATCCCTAGCTTTTCAACGTCTTTTTTGATGTAGTCGCAATCCCTTTTGCCAACTCCGGCAATAATCGATATTTTATTTTCCTTTTTAATGGTAGGGAGCATTGCTACAAGGGAATCATTTATAGTTTTAGCACCTAAACTGCCTCCGTAAATTAATACGAGCGGTTTATTATCGCTTAAAAACATTGTTCGTCTTGAAGATTGTTTTTCAAAATTGCCAAACTCTAAGCGAACAGGGTTTCCAGTGACAACAGTGTTTTTATACTCTGCATTTTGCTCTTTTGACGGTGGGAATGAAAGAAGTAGCTTGTCTGCGTGTTTTGCAAGCATTTTAGTGGTTACACCCCAAAAGGCATTTTGCTCATGAATAACAGTCGGAATTTTAAGTTGTTGTGCTGCCTTTACAACCGGACCGCTAACATATCCACCTGTTCCGATGACGATATTTGGTTTAAAGCTTTTGATAATTTTTTTAGCATCGCCCATTGCACGAATGGCTTTAAATAAAATCTTGACATTATCAAGCGAAAGACTGCGTTTAAGACCTTTAACATCAATAAGTTTTAGCTCGTAACCCTCGTTTATAACAAGTTTTGTTTCAAGTCCGGCTTTAGTGCCGACAAAAACTATTGTTGCGTTTTTATCTCTTCTTTTTATTTCACTTGCAATGGCAATGGCGGGGTTTATGTGACCTGCTGTACCGCCTCCGCTTATTAAATATCTCATATATTATATTCCTTCCAAAGTTTTTAGGTAACTTTATCTTACTCTTTTTTAAGTCGTGATTGCCGTGATACCGAGAGGACTATCCCCATTTCGGCGAGTAGCATCGTGAGCGCTGTACCTCCATAGCTGAAAAATGGAAGTGAAATTCCTGTTGGTGGAATTGCATTTGTTACAACCGCAATGTTTAAGAGTGTTTGAACTGCGACTTGAACTATAATGCCGACTACAAGGAGTGCACCAAATTTATCGGGAGCGCCCCACGCAATAACAAAACCACGATAGCACAAAAAGGCGATGACAGCCATTATTAAAAATGCACCGATAAAGCCTAGCTCTTCGCAGATAATAGAAAAGATAAAGTCGTTTTGTGGCTCTGGAATGTATAGATATTTTTGTCGTGATTTACCAAGACCTAGTCCGAAAAATCCGCCTGAACCTATGGCATAGAGTGACTGCATAGTTTGAAAGCCTTTACCAAGGGGGTCTAGCTCCGGGTGTAGCCACGTTTGTATTCGGTCTTGCATATAACTAAAATTAGAAACAACGAAAATTGCCGCCGCCCCACCAAAAGCACCTAAAATGCCGATAAATTTAAGGTTAGCACCGCCGACTATCATCATACAAAAACCGATTGAGCAGATTAGAAGTGTACCGGATAGATGAGGCTCTATAACGATAAGGACTGCCATAACACCGATTATGCCAGCCGGGTAGAGAATACCATTTACAAATTTATGCATTTTATTATAGTTTACTGAAATGAAGAGTGCTAAAAACAGAATTAGCCCTAGCTTTGCAACCTCGGAGGGCTGAAATCTGGCGAAACCAAGGTCTAGCCATCTACCGGCACCCTTTGCATCACTTCCCATTGCCATAACTAAAACTAGTGTAATAATGGAAATAATATAAGCGGGTAGGGCTAATATTCGAAGGAAGTTGTAGTTAATTTTTGAGAGAAAGTACATAGCAATAAGACCTAATCCTGCAAACGCCGCTTGTTTTTTAATGTAAAAATAACTATCTTTCATTTTGAAGTATGCAGTGGCATAGCTTGCTGAAAACACCATAATAAGTCCCATTATAAGGAGAGCAATTACAAGTACCAAGAAAAGTG
Source organism: Clostridia bacterium (assembly GCA_036650995.1). Taxonomy (GTDB): domain Bacteria; phylum Bacillota; class Clostridia; order Oscillospirales; family SIG519; genus JAVVYT01. The sequence goes on from JAVVYT010000003.1 coordinate 4,740, forward strand.
TGTCCATTGGTGCTTTTTTAACAAACAAATTAAATTTTGGTTTCTTTTTATCTATTTCTCTTTTCAATTGCAAGCTCCTTTATAAAAGATTTTGGTTTTTTGGTATATAAAAATTATTTCTACTAGAATATAAAAGGTATTAGTAAAGGTTTTAAAGCTGTTATCTAATACTAATATAACCTAGGATTGAACAGATTATTGAAACTATTGTAAAGACGTAAACTATCTTAGATTCGGACCAGTGGCACATTTCAAAGTGGTGATGAATAGGACTCATTTTGAAAACACGTTTTTTAGTAAGTTTAAAGGAAACCACCTGAATAACAACAGATAGTGCTTCGAAAACATACACAAAGCCACAAATTATAATTGCTATTGGATTATTAAGGGCAATGCCGATAGCGACAAGCATACCGCCTAGAAAAAGCGAGCCGGTGTCACCCATAAAAATGCTAGCAGGGTGAAGATTATAAATTAAAAAGCCAAGACATCCGCCGATAGTAGCAGCGGCTAAAATTGTCATTCCGTATGCGCCCACGTTAAATGAGATTAAAAGAAAAGCTATCATAACGGGAACAGTTACAGAGGCTGCAAGTCCGTCCACTCCGTCGGTAAGGTTTACAGCGTTTACCATATACACCATAAAAGGAATGGCTAGTATATAATAGAAAATTCCAAAGTCAATAGAGATTGTAGTAAAAGGAATTACGATTATTGTCGATAATAAACCATTTACTTTTAGGAACAATAAAAATGCGATACAAATTAGCACCTGAAGAATTATCTTTTGAATAGAGGTAAGCCCTTGATTTCTTTTAAGAGCTACTTTTATAAAATCATCAACAAGACCTATAATGCCAAAACCTATTGCACAGAGCAAAACAGCAACTGCACGTTTGTCAAATGCTTTTAAGAAAAAGACAGAAACCACAGCAAAGGTAACTAGAATTGCCAAGGTGAAGATAATACCGCCCATTGTCGGCGTACCCTCCTTGTTTTTGTGCCAAGAGGGACCTATTTCCTTAATACTTTGCCCAAATTTTAGCTTTCTGAGCATTGGAATGAAAAAAGGGGCTAGTATTGCGGTTATTGCAAAGCTAATTATTGCAGAAACAATTATCATTATCATTTTTGAATATTCCTTCCTTTTAAGAATAGTTCCATACATTCAAAGGTTTTCATTGAATGGCTACCTTTAAATAAAATTGCATCTCCACTTTTTGCAAGGGTTAAGAGAAATTCGGCACATTCTTCTAGTGAAGAAAAGTGAAGGATATTTTCATTGCCACTAGCTAGATATAATCTTGAATTATCTCCGTAACAGAGTAGAAAATCACAGAAACTAGAGGCTAGTTTGCCGATTTTTATATGTGAACTTTCGGTTTTGTCGCCAAGCTCTAGCATATCGGATAACACCGCTATTTTACGGTTTGAATTGGTTGTTTTTAAAATATCTAAAGCGGCTATCATACTATCGGGGGCGGCATTATAGCTATCGTCAATTATTATCATATCATCAGCTTTAAATATTTTTTGTCTTAAATTGTCTGTTCCATAGCTCTCTAGACCAAAAGCTAGCTCCTTTTTGGAAATTCCAAGGCAGATACCAGTAGCTAGTGCTACAACTGCGTTGCTCACATTATGACTACCGATTGAATTTAGCTTAAAATCAAAGCTACCATATGGCGTTTGTAAACTAAAGGTGGTATAGGTATCTTTTCTTTTTATCTTCGTTGCGAAAAAATCACAGTTTTCATTTTTGATACCATATAAAAGGACCTGATGTGCTAGTTTTCCTTTTAAAGGAGCTAACATTTTATCGTCACCATTTAAAAGCATTATTCCGTCCGGGGTAAGCCCTGTTTCAATTTCAAGCTTAGCTTTTAAGATGTTTTCTTTCGTTTTAAGGTTTTCAATGTGTGATATGCCGATATTTGTAATTATTGCAATGTATGGGTTTGCAATGTCGCTCATAGTTTCTATCTCGCCTTTGTTGCTCATACCCATTTCAAAGATTGCCACGTTATGTTCTTTTTTAAGTCCGAAAACTGCAAGGGGCATTCCGATATCACTATTTAGATTGCCAAAGTTTTTGTAGGTATTAAATTTACCTGAAAGTACACTATAACACATCTCTTTAGTAGTGGTTTTTCCGACACTTCCTGTTATTGCAACTGTTGGTATTAGAAATTTATTGCGGTAGTGTTTAGCTAGCGCCTGCATTGCAACTAGTGTGTTTGATACTTTTATTATAACCTTGCAACTTTTGTCGATAGTTTCTATTTTATCAATATTAGAGTCGCTTACAAGAGCAACGCTAGCACCGTTTTTTAACGTTTGTACAACATAGTTATGCCCGTTTGTTCGTTTTCCGACAAGGGCAACAAAGAGAGCATTTTCTGTAACTTTGCGACTGTCAATACAAACACTTGTAAAGGTTGCAAGCTCACTGCCGATGACAATTTCACCGCCGACTACTTTATTTAATTCTTCTATTGATATGTTTTTCATACTGTAAAATCTCCTTTCAAAGAGATAAGGAATAAGTTAGTTTAATTTTAAAATTTCTGCAAGCACTTCACGTTCATCAAAATGTATCTTGCCATCTTTTAAAATCTGATACGTTTCGTGGCCTTTGCCAGCAAGGAGGATAACATCGTTTGTCTTTGCGATTTCTATTGAATGTTCTATTGCGGTTTTGCGGTCGATTATTATCTCGACTGGAGTCGTTGAAGTCTTTATACCTTTTTTTATGTCTTCTATTATTTCCTCTGGATTTTCTGTTCGTGGGTTATCGGAAGTAATAATTACATAATCTGCGTTTTTAATGGCAATTTCTCCCATTATATGACGTTTATCTTTATCCCTGTCCCCACCACAGCCAAAAACTACGATAAGCCTTGCTAAGTCTGTTTGTTCTTTTAAAGTGGTTAAGGCTTTTTCTAAGCTATCAGGAGTGTGGGCATAGTCAAGCACGATATTAAAATCTCTGCCTGTTTCAAAATTTTCCATTCTGCCTGAAACACCGGTTGCCATAGAAAGTGCTTTTACTGCTTTTTTTAGCGGAATGTCTACACATCTTGAAAGTGCAATTGCTGTAAGTGCGTTGTATACAGAAAATAATCCACGAATGGCAATAGTAGCATTGTACACGCCCTCAATGGAGGAGATTGTAAATCTTGTCTTGCTAGACATTGGCTTTATATGCTCTGCTTTAAAATACGCATCTTGTTTTATGCCGATAGTGTACACTAAACCGTTTACAGCATCGATAAACTCGTTTGATACTGGGTCGTCTAGGTTTACAACAGCTTTTTTACACTGGTGCATAAGCTTTAATTTCTCGTTTTTATAGTTTTCCATTGTGTGATGATAGTCAAGGTGGTCTTGCGTTAAATTGGTAAAAGCCGCCGCCTCAAAAGAAATATCTGAAACTCGGTCTTGACTTAGTGCGTGAGAGGATACTTCCATAACAACATATTCAATATCCGTTTCCACCATTTCAGCTAAGAGCTTTTGCATATTCATAGCATCGGGGGTGGTAAATTTAGCGCAGGTTTTGCCTTTGCCTGTAATGTTTTCGACAGTTCCTATAAGTCCCACTTTGTAGCCACAGCTCTTTAGGATATGATAGGTAAGATAGGCGGTGGAGGTTTTGCCATTTGTACCGGTAATGCCGATAAACGTTAGCCTTTGAGCGGGGTTTTTAAATAAATTAGCACAAATTCTAGAATAAACAAGCCTAGAGTTTTTAACCTTTATAGCAACTACGTTTGAGGGGCAGTCAAAATCTTGTTCGTAAACGATAGCTGCTGCGCCATTTTCAATAGCAGAGTTTATAAACTTATGTCCGTCAACCGCTACACCATTTATTGCAACAAATAAATCTCCGCTAGATATTTCTTTGGAGTTACTAGTTACTTTTGGAACGTTAAGGTCTATGAAATTTTTGGACTTGTAATCAATTTCTTCTAAAAGTTGTGAGAGTAGCATATTTTTTTACCTTTCTTTGTTTTAAGGTTAGTCGTGCTGAGTTATGAGTCGTAATTCAACAGTTACAGTAGTTCCCGGGGTGACAGAAGAGCCAACAGCCGGGGCGCAACCGGCGACAATAAGCCCTGCTACGTTGTTACTTGATGAATATTTTACGTTAAGACCGGCATTTACAAGGGCGGCATTTGCTTGCTCGGGACTCATACCGCTGATATTAGGAACAATAACAGAATCGGGAGGGGCGGCATTGTTTGTATAGAGCAAAACAGTACCTCCTGCCGGAATTCGTTGATTGTAGTTTGGTAATTGTTTTGTGATAGTTCCGACTCCGCCAGAGATTTTAGGGATTAATTTTGCTTTAGAGAGGATACTTACAGCCTCTTCAGAAGATTTGCCAACAAGGTCGGGAACAACTGTTTCACGTTTTGCAAGCTCTTCTGCTGAGAATTTAGGCTCAATACCAAGGTATGGAAGTGTGTCGGTAAGAACAGCTTTTACAAGAGGAGCTACAAGAGTACCACCTGATACAACAGGCACTTTCGGCTCGTCTAGAAGGATTAGAATTGCGATTTTAGGGTCCTCCATCGGTGCTACTGCACAGAAAGATACAAGCCTTTTATCGGCAACTCCCTGCTCGTTTTTCTCGTCTATCTTCTCTGATGTACCAGTTTTACCACCTATGCGATATCCTGGAACTTGTGCGTTTCGTCCAGAGCCACCGGTTACAACCGATTCCATAAGGTCACAGACTGTTTTAGAAACACCCTCGGAAACCACTTGACGAACAACTTCTGGTGAAAAACTTTTTACAACAGATTGATTGCTATCGGTAATTTCACGTACCATTGTGGGTTTTATTAGTTTGCCACCATTTACAGCGGCACATACAGCGGTAATCATCTGAATTGGGGTTACCTTTATATTTTGTCCAAAACTTTGAACAGCTAAATCGACGTTAGACATTGTAGAGGCTGGGAAAACGATACCTGCCGCCTCGCCTGGTAAATCAATGCCTGTTTTTTTGTTAAGACCAAAAGCTTTGGTGTATGCCCATGTTTTTTCAACACCAACTCTAAGTCCAACATTTATAAATACAGGGTTACAGGAGTTTTGAAAGCCTTTAACAAACGTTTCAGGTCCGTGTCCGGCACGTTTATCACATCGTATAGGTCTGTCCCATCCGTCAACCATTACACTACCTGAGCAGTTAAACTGATCGTTTAGTTTAACAACATTTTCTTCGAGTGCGTAAGCTGCGGTGAGGATTTTATATACAGATCCTGGCATATACATATCGTTTATAATTTTATTTCGCCACATCTCTTGAAGAGCGGTACTGGTGCCGTTTTTAAGCTCTTCGCCTTTGAGCGTTGATAGCATTTTTAAAACATTGGGATCGGTAATAGTGCGGGGTTCGTTTAGATTAAAATCGGGTTTTGTAGACATTGCAAGAATTTCACCGGTTGTAACGTCCATAATAATTCCAGAAGCGCCTTTTTGAACATTGCTTTCTACAACTGCACGTTCAAGGGCTTTTTCAAGATAATGCTGAATGACTTCGTCAATGGTTAAATGAAGAGAAGAGCCGTCTTGAGGGGCAATATACATCTGATCATCAGTCGGCATAACGTTACCAACAGCATCGGTTGCGGTAATTATTCTGCCCGGTGTGCCACGAAGATACTCGTCATAATACTGCTCAAGTCCTGCAAGACCTTGATTGTCAGAGCCTGTAAAGCCAATTGCGTTTGAGGCAAAGTTGTTAAAAGGGTAGTAACGTTTTGGATCTTCTGCAACTGAAATTATTGAGCCATATTTATTTTCCTTGGCAAAAGCGAGGATAGCATCGGCTTTTTCTTGCTCAATGCGACGAGCAACAACATCGTAATAGGTTTTTTTGTTACACGAAGCTAGCAGATCTTCTTTTGGCGTTCCTAAGATTTCTGCTAGCTTTGTTGAAATTTTTTCTATTTTTTGTTCTCTGGTTTCGGTTTCACCGTCTTTTATTGATTGCGGATTTATATACACCATATACGCAGTAGCAGAAACAGCAAGCTCTTTTCCGTTGCGGTCATATATAGTTCCTCTTTTTGGTGCAATAGTTACATCTCTTGTCTGTTGCTCAATTGCTTTTTGCTGATATTTTTTATAATCTAAAACTTGTATCGAAAACAATTTAACTACCAGTAGTGAAAATCCTACAAATAGCAAAACAAGAGATACACCGAGCATTCGCCTATACATCGGCTTTGTAATTCCTTTGGCCACTCGATTACCTCCTTTAAAGTTTTGTGCCTATTCTATTTATAGTCAGAAATTAATTTAAAAATTCCATAATTGTTGAGAAAGAACGACCTATTCCACTAAAAATTGAATTTTCTTCGTTTTTATAGGTGGTAATTTTGTTGTCTACATTTATATTTACATACTCTATCTGATATTTTTCAATCTTTGTAAGTCCTAGCTCTGTTTTTGCTCTAAGCTCGATCTCTTTAAGATTAGCTCTTTTGCTGATGTCAACATTTAGCTTTGTTAGCTGGTTTTGCATTTCAGAAAGAGTGTTTGTCTTTTCGATTTTTTGGTAGGCAAGCTCGGTTATGCTTGCGTCGTTGTATAGTTTAATGGATAGCAATGCAACAACAGCTACAAATAGTATTACTATTGATGGCTGTAAGTTAATGGTTTTGAAGATTTTAATATGGCGTCTTGGTTTTGCCTTTGCTTGCTCGTTTGATACGTTTAGAGTTCTTCTTTTCATTTTTTATAAACTATCCTTTCTTATTTAAACAACCGATATTTAAAGTTTTTTTGCAATTCTAAGCTTAGCACTTGAGCTGCGTTTGTTTGTTGAAAGCTCTTCTTCACTAGCTGTAATTGGTTTTTTAGTGATTAATTCAATTTTTGGGGTGTTGTGGCAGATGCAAACTGGTAGCTCTTTTGAGCAGATACACCCTTTTGCAAGCTCGTTTAATGCGATTTTTACTATTCTATCTTCAAGGGAATGAAAGCTTATTATTACTATCCTTGCATCTTTATTTAACACCGATACGATGTTTTCCATTAAAGTGCTGATGGCACTAAGCTCACCATTTACTTCAATTCTAAGTGCTTGAAATGTTTTTTTAGAGGGATGACGATTTTTCATAGCCGAAAAAGGCATTGAAGATTTTATAATCTCGGTAAGTTCAAAGGTGGTTTTAATCTTTTGCTCTTCTCGCTTTTTAACAATGTTTTTTGCAATGCTGTATGCGTATTTTTCTTCTCCGTACTCGGAAATGACATTTGCTAGCTTTTGCAGGGGATACTCGTTTACTATATCAGCCGCTGTCTGCCCTTTATTAACATTCATTCGCATATCAAGCGGTGCGTCAAATCGGTAGGAAAATCCTCTTGTTGCGGTGTCTAGCTGATGAGATGAAACTCCTAAATCAAGAAGTATTCCATCTATTTTTTGAATTTCAAGACGATCTAAAATATCGGGTAGGTTTTTGTAGTTGTCTTGAACGAAGATAATCTTGTCGTCAAATTCTGAGAGTCTTTGCTTTAAGGCGGCTATTGCCTCACTATCTCGGTCTATGCAGATAAGCTTGCCATTTTTAAGTTGTTTTGCAATTTCAAAGGAATGACCTCCGCCACCAGCCGTTCCGTCTACATATATACCATCTGGTTTTATGCAAAGTCCGCTTAAACATTCGTTTAATAGAACGGGTATGTGAGTAAAATTCATTAATCTCTTCCTTTGATTTAGTTCTTAGCTTTAGTTTAGAAAATTATCTATTAAAAACCAAGTTGTTCCATAACTTCGGCAATCCTGTCATTTGATAGTGCCTCGTTTTGTGAGTTCCACATATCACTGTTCCAAATCTCTGCTCTGTTTTGAGCGCCGATAACGGTAATGTCTTTGGTGAGGGATGCGTAATCACGTAATACTTGAGGTAATAAAATTCTTCCTTGCTTGTCTAGCTCTACTTCAATTGCTCCTGAGAAGAAAAATCTTTGCAAATCACGTGCCTTAGAAAATGGTAATTCACGAATTTTTGCCTCAAGTGCTTTCCATTCATCAAAATGGAAAATAAATAAACAGTTATCAAGTCCTTTTGTAACGATAAAGGTATCTCCCAAATCTTCTCTAAACTTGGCAGGTACTATTAGTCTGCCTTTAATGTCTATTGAGTGCTGATATTGTCCTATTAACATACTAATTTTACCTCCTTTTTTAGATTAGAAAGGGGAGTACTTTGTATCACTGTCTGCCACTTGATACCACTTTACTCCACTTTCCTATAATTATACCAGTATTTTAGTAAAAATCAAGCTTTTTTCGAAAATATTTTAATTATTTTTCTTTTAGTTTCGATTTAGTAAAAACAAACTATTTATTGTAAAAAAAGGAAGAAATTTACAGGGGAAAAAGGGATTTTCTTTATAAAAAAATAGTATTTTACATAAACTTTACACAAAATATATTGTAACTATATTTTTAGGGGTTATACTTCGCTTGTAAGATAAAAAATATGTGAAAAAAGTAAAAGGAGATTAATTAGAATGAAAAAAATAATGGCGGTTTTAGTGGCAGGGGTAATGTCGTTTACAATGTTCGTTGGTTGCGACAAGGTAGACGAGGCAAAAACCTTTGATGCTACAAAAGGGATAACAGTTATTTCACGTGAGCAAGGGTCAGGAACTAGAGGAGCTTTTATTGAGCTATTTAAAGTAGAAGTTAAAGACGGTAGCGGTAGTAAGCAAGACAAAACGACCGATGCGGCAATTATCCAAAACAACACTGAAGGGGTAATTTCACAGGTTTCGGGAAATGAATATGCAATAGGCTACATTTCACTAGGCTCACTAAACGATACTGTTACAGCACTTAAAATTGACGGAGTAGACGCTAGTGCGGCTAACGTTAAAAATGGTAGCTATAAAGTGTCTAGACCTTTTGAAATCATTACTAAAGGCGAAACATCACCGGCTACAAAAGATTTTATAAACTACATTATGAGTAAAGACGGTCAAGCGGTCGTATCTAAAAGTTATATAGCAGCAAAAGACGATGCGGTAGCTTTTACAAGCGATAAATCAGCAGGCAAAGTTGTAGTGGGTGGCTCGTCCTCAGTTTCACCAGTAATGGAAAAGCTAATCGAAAGCTACAAAACAGTAAATAGCAATGTAACAGTAGAACTTCAGACAACAGATAGCGGAAGCGGGATAAAAAACGTTGGTGCATCGTATGATATCGGAATGTCCTCTCGTGAACTTACCGACGCTGAAAAAGAGGGAAAGACAGTAACAAAGCTTGCAATAGACGGAATAGCGGTAATTGTAAATAAAGTAAATACCACTAAAGACTTAAAAGCTGCTGATGTTACAAAGATTTACACCGGTAATTCAGTAAAATGGAACGAGCTTGTATAGCTTTATAAAATAAAATAAAACATCAGCTTAAAGGGTATGAAAAATCCCTTTAAGTTGATGCAGTTTATAGGATATAGCAACTTTTTAGCACCTTTAAAACTCGGCAAGGCATCTAATTTAGAAGATTTTGTAATGCAGGATAAAAATTAAATGCAAAGTAAAATAAAAAGTTTAAATTGCTATAAAAAAGAGGAAAGGAATGATTATTTTTGAATAAAGCAAAGCTACTCGATAAAATTATGACAGCTGTGTTTTTCATCTGCGCATGTGCATCTATTATTGCGGTTGCGCTAATTTGTATTTTTATGTTTTATAATGGTCTACCACCAATAATTGAGATAGGGCTTGGTAATTTCTTAGGTGGAACAGCGTGGAAACCTATGGACGTGCCGGCATCGTACGGTATTTTTCCGATGATAGTAGGCTCACTTTATGTAACAGCAGGGGCTATTATTATAGGTGTTCCGATAGGGCTTTTTTCAGCTACTTTTATGGCGAAATTTTGTCCTAACTGGCTTCATAAAATTTTAAAACCGATTGTAAATTTACTAGCAGGAATTCCGTCAGTTGTGTATGGATTTTTTGGAATTAGAATGTTAGTACCGTTTATTAGAAACACCTTTGGAGGCACTGGTAATAGTATTTTAACAGCATCTATTTTGCTTGGAATTATGATATTGCCGACTATAATTTCACTTAGTGAAGAGGCGATAAGATCGGTACCTGATAGCTATTATGAGGGGGCGGTATCGCTTGGAGCTACGCACGAGAGAGCCACAATAAAGGTAATGCTACCGGCGGCAAAATCTGGAATTTTTGCGTCAATCGTTTTAGGAATAGGAAGAGCAATTGGCGAAACGATGGCAGTTATATGGGTCGCAGGTAATCAGGCAGTAGTTCCGGACGGGATTTTGTCAGGAGTGCGAACATTAACATCAAACATCGTGCTTGAAATGGGTTATGCCGAGGGTCTACATAGCGAGGCACTAATTGCTACCGGTGTTGTACTCTTTGTGTTTATCCTTATTTTAAACACCTGCTTTTCAATTTTAAATAGTAGGGGGCGTAAAACCTAATGAAAAATAAAAAACACGTAGACGAGTTCATAAATAAACTTTCTATAAGAGATAGGATAGCGACATATAAGAAAAACCCTGTTTCATTTATCATTTTTATTCTTGTAATACTAGCAATTTCAGCAACTATAATATCCCTAGTTTTTATAATAGGGTATATTCTAATAAATGGCGTTCCATATCTTACACCATCACTTTTTTCATTTAACTATACAAGCGAAAACTCCTCTTTAATGCCGGCACTTGTGACTACTTTTTATATGGTCGGGTTATCGCTACTCATTGCAGTTCCTATCGGTATTTTTTGTGCGGTGTATCTCGTTGAGTATGCAAAACGCAATAATCGCCTTGTAAAATACATCAGGATAACCACCGAAACGCTTGCCGGAATTCCCTCTATTGTTTATGGACTTTTTGGAATGTTGTTTTTTGTTACAACGCTAGGGTGGAAATTTTCGCTACTATCGGGAGCATTTACAGTGTCGATTATGATACTACCACTTATTATTCGTTCAACAGAAGAGGCATTAAAAGCTGTCCCGGATTCGTATCGTGAGGGTGCATATGGCTTAGGTGCTACAAGATTACGCACAGTGTTTGGCGTTGTAATGCCGTCAGCTATCCCCGGAATATTGGCAGGAGTTATTCTAGCAGTTGGCAGAATTATAGGAGAAACAGCGGCACTTATCTACACAGCCGGAACGGTGGCTAAAATCCCGTCATCGGTATTTGAATCGGGCAGAACATTAGCTACGCATATGTACGTTTTAGCAAGCGAGGGTTTAAAAACAAAGCAAGCATATGCAACCGCCGTAGTACTTTTAATCCTTATTGTAGTTTTAAATGCTTTAGCTTCGTTTATTGCAAAGAAACTAACAAAAAAATAAATTAGTTTATAAAAATAGAAAGGTTGAATATAATAATGGAAAATGATATAATAATTGATGTAAAGAACTTGAATTTATTTTATAATGATTTTCAAGCACTTCATAACATAGACATAGCAATAAAGAGAAAGCAGATAACAGCATTTATAGGTCCGTCAGGGTGCGGTAAATCCACTCTTTTAAAATCCCTTAATCGTATGAATGATTTAGTTGAGGGGTGTCATATTAAAGGGCAGGTGCTACTAGACGGGGCAGATATTTATAAAAACTACGAGCTAACCGAGCTTCGTAAAAAAGTCGGTATGGTGTTTCAAAAGCCGAACCCGTTTCCAATGAGTGTGTATGATAATATTGCGTTTGGTCCACGTACGCACGGAATTAAAAGCAAGGCAAAGCTAGATGAAATAGTAGAAAAAAGCCTTATAAACGCATCAATTTGGGACGAGGTTAAAGACCGCCTTAAAAAAAGTGCGTTAGGGTTATCGGGTGGGCAACAGCAAAGACTTTGCATAGCAAGGGCGCTTGCGGTAAACCCTGAAGTTATTTTACTAGATGAGCCGACTAGTGCGTTAGACCCTATTTCAACCCTTAAAATTGAGGATCTATTAATGGAACTCAAAAAGATATATACGATAGTTATAGTAACACATAATATGCAGCAAGCAACTAGAATTTCAGACGAAACAGCGTTTTTCCTAATGGGCGAGGTGCTAGAATTTGCAAATACCGAAAAACTGTTTGCTATGCCTCAAAACAAGAAAACAGAAGAGTACATTACCGGCAGGTTTGGATAAAGATAAGCGATTAAAGAAAGGGTGGATATTTTATGAGAAACAGATTTGAAACAGAATTATCAGAGCTAAATTTAGAGCTTGTTAAAATGGGCAGTCAGATAGAAAATGCAATTGACTGTGCGGTGCTATCCCTTGTTAACAAAGACGAGGAGATGGCAGATAAAGCAATCAATATTGACCTTGGAATAGATAAGACAGAGAGGGATATAGAACGTCATTGTTTAAGGCTTTTACTTCAGCAACAACCAGTAGCTAGAGATTTAAGGCAGATAAGCACAGCCCTTAAAATGATTACCGATATGGAAAGAATAGGGGATCAGGCGAGCGATATTGCACTTTTAGCAAAGAGGATAATGAAAGAGCCTTACTTAAAGACACTAGAGATTATCCCGATTATGGCAAATAAAACTAAAGAAATGGTTAAAAGTAGCGTAGATGCTTATGTAAATTCTGATGAAGAGCTAGCTAAGGCGGCTATCTTAAAAGACGACGAGATAGACGAACTTTTTGTTACAATCAGAAACGAGCTTGTAGAACTTATAATTAAAGATAAAAACGCAAGCGACCTTGCAATGGACTTGCTTATGATAGCAAAATACTTTGAACGTATCGGTGACCACGCAGAAAATATAGCAGAATGGGTTATCTTTAGCATTACAGGAGTCCATAAAAACCATACTATTATATAAATTTTAATAAAAAGTACGTTTTGAAAAAACAGCTTTAAAGGTACATTAAAAAATAGTTTTCGGGAGATTAAAAGTAACATTTTTAAAAGTAACATTAAAATAAGCATTTTTAAAAAGTAACGTTTTAATTAGAAACTAAAAAACTTTAAAAGGGAGGAGGATTAATATGGCGATGATTTTATGCGTTGAGGATGATGTTAGCATCTGCGAGCTACTAAAATGTGCGTTAGAGGCAGGGGGCAATGAAACCAGATGTGCAAATTCCGCCCAAGAATTTTATCAAATATTAAAAGAAACAAAGCCTAGTCTTATACTACTTGATATAATGCTACCGGACGAGAGCGGAATGGATATTCTAAAAAAGCTCAAAGCGGATAACCAGTACAAAGACTTACCGATAATAATGTTGACCGCTAAATCCTCTGAACTAGATAAAGTGCAAGGACTAGAGTCAGGGGCAGACGATTTCATTACAAAACCTTTTGGTGTTATGGAACTACTATCACGAGTAAAAGCAGTGCTAAGGAGAGCAACGCCATTAAAAAACAACGATACCATTACATACAAAGGACTTGTTTTAAATACAGAAATGAGAGAGGCAACAATAGACGGGGCGCTAATAAATCTCACCTATAAAGAGTACGAACTGCTCCACTTTTTGCTATTAAATATCGGAATGGCACTATCAAGAGATAAGATAATAGAAAATGTTTGGGGTTATGATTACGAGGGTGAATCCCGCACAATTGATATGCACATAAAAACACTAAGACAAAAAATCATAAAAGCCAGCGGAAACAATGATATAAATATAATAACAGTCAGAGGAGTAGGATACAAGCTAGAAAAAATAGGAGGGCAGGATGAATAAATTAATCCATAATGCACTCTTTAGTATTTCAGCTATCTTCGTTTCGCTAGTTACCATAGTATCAGTGCTGTACTGTTGCAGTGTTTTAAAGGTGAAAATTTCGTTTACAGTTATCTTAAATATGGGGATTTTCCTTGTAATAGCAATAGGATTTCTCTATATAGTGTCGCTTATGATTTCAATATACATCACAAATAAGACAGTAAAGCATATCGAAAAAAGCGTAAAAGAGCTAGAAATTCACCCGGAGTCTATTTGTAGTTTAGATAATGATTTATCGGTAATATTTAATATAATAACCGAGCAAAACAGTAAAATCTCATACTTCAGAGGTCTTGTAAAAACGCAAAAAGAGCAGATAGAAATGATAATGTATAATATGCGTGAGGGACTTGTTGTGCTTTTAGAGGACTTTACTATTCAGCTGATAAACAACGGTGCTAAATCTATGCTAAGCCCTAATTATCGTCATCGTGAGGGCAGAAAACTAATAGAGTTTACAAGAGAAGAAAAAATTCTAGAGTCTGTTCAAAAGGCAAAAGTTACTGGTGAGTATCAAAAAATAATGATAAAAACGCAAGAGGAAAAGTACTATAAAGTATATGTAAATCCTGTGCCAAACAAGGGTTTTATTCTATTAATAGTAGATGTTACAAAAGAAAAGCTGTCTTTAACAGTTAAAAAAGATTTTTCTGCAAATGTATCGCACGAGCTAAAAACACCGCTTACTATAATAAACGGATTTGCCGAGCTTATGGCAAATGGTATGGTAACCGATGAAGAGAGTGTTAAAAAGCACGCATCTCTTATCCAAAAAGAGGGAACAAGACTTCTTAATTTAATTGAAGATATTATGCATCTTTCTAAAATCGAAAGTGGTAGTAACCTGCCAAAAGATGCAAACGTAGAACTGTTTGAGGTCGCAAAAGCAGTTGTAGAGCGACTTTCACTACTAGCAGAGAGTAAAAATATCACAATGAAACTTTCGGGTACTAAGTGTAGCATTATGGCTAATAAGAGTTTTATCGATGAGCTATTATCAAATTTAATTGAGAATGCTATAAAATATAATAAGCAAAATGGCACTATAAATGTTTTGATAAAAGATAAAATAATCACCGTTTCAGATACTGGAATTGGAATACCTAAAGAGGACCTACCACGAATATTTGAACGATTTTACCGAGTGGATAAATCCCGCTCAAAACAAAGCGGTGGCACAGGTTTAGGTCTTTCTATAATAAAAAATATCACCGAGCTTTATAATGGCAAACTTGATATAAAAAGCACTTTAACCAAAGGTACTACGATAACGATTGATTTTAATTAAAGATAAAAGCAAAGTACAAGATAAAATTCTCATACTTTGCTTTTGTTTTTTTGATTTAGAAAAAAATAGGTTTTTAAGTTTAGAAACTAACTACTTTATTTTGATTTAGAAAGATACAATTTTTCTAATAAGAAATAAAAGCATTGCTTTAAAAGTAAACAAAACTGCAATTGCTTTGTTTTACTTAGAAATAAATATTGCTTTTAAAAAAGTTAAAACGGTGGCGAGGTTAGATAAATAGCTCTGGATAGCGACGAGTATTATATTTTTTATGAAAAGAGCTTTCAGCGACTGAAAGAAGAAGTTTATTTACCGAGCGAGCCTTACTAGGGCAAACTTTTACGCAACGCATACAGGAAATACAAAGTTCTTTATTAGTTTTACGAGGGTCAGATTTAGAGATAGCGCCAACAGGGCAACCCTTAGCACACTCACCGCACCTATTGCATAGCTTTGAGCTTTGGGGTTTTAGAGGAATTCCGGCGTATGTTTTAAAAGGTAAATTGCCTTTTACAAAAACTTCAGGCATTTTAGTTATATCAGTATATTTTTGGAGCTTTTCTCTTAATAAAGAGGCAAGGTCCTGCATTTTTTCCATATCACGAAGGTCAGGGCGACCGGGAGCGACAGAGTGCATAATAGAATGTTCTGTAACAAAGGTAGCTGCTGCAACGACTGTAAATCCATTTTTAGTGATAATGCTTTTAAGCTCTAAAAGGGTATCGTCATAATCACGATTTCCATATGTAGCGATTAAAACAGCAGGGGTATGATCCCCTTTCATTTTTGAGATGGTGAGTGCTGCCGGAGCAGGCACACGTCCCCCATACACAGGAACACCAATAATTACAAGCTGATTTTTATCAAAAGTCAAACTTTTTTTACGTGCCTCCAAAGGTGTAATATCAAACACTTCGTTTTTGTAAGGAAGCCCTTTGGCAATAGTTTGACAAGTTTTTTCCGTAGCACCGGTAGGGCTGAAAACAACAGATGAAACTTTTAAAATATCCATACTCATTCGTCCTTTCTGTAATGTCTAAAGGGACACACAGCTATTCTGTTTACAATATAATACATTATAGCACAAAGAAATACAATATGCTAGTTAAATTTTAACATATATTAGCAAAAAATTTCTTTTTCTTGTAATAATAGTTGCAAAACAGTATAAATGTGAGTATAATGAAAGAAATATAACCTTTAAAAAAATAAAATAGAAAAAGCAGAGAAAAACAAGTAAAATTAGCCTTTAAAAATAATTTTTAAAAAAGCAAGAAATGTTTAAAAACTCTATCAAAATATAAATCAAGAAACGTTAAAAATAATAAAGAATTTCTTTCAAAATAAAAAAGAAGAAACGTTTAAAACAAAAAATACTTTCATTAAAAATCAAGAAAATAAAAAGCAAGAAAATAAAAAAAGAAGATTGTAAATTAAAAAAAGGAGGCATAGAAAATGTTTAAGATGTTTGATAACAATGAGAACACTTTTTCATGGGAATCGATTGGTAACACTATAATTGGGAGAAAAAACCTCGGAGAAGATATGCCTGTTTTTGTATATAGAATGTTGCAATTTTCATTAAGGGCAGAGCTTTCAAAAAGAATAGGCGATGAAGAAACGATTGAAGTTTTCAAGTCGGCAGGGGCAAAAGCCGGGATAGAATTTGCAAATAATATGCTAGATTTAACGTTACCGTTTAACGAGTTTGTATCATCACTTCAAGAAACTCTTCAGAAAAACAGAATTGGCATTTTGAGGATAGAAAATTTTGACACCGACACAGGAAAAGCCTTACTTACAATAGATGAGGACTTAGATTGTTCAGGACTTCCGATTACCGGGGATACAGTTTGCAACTATGACGAGGGTTTTTTAGCCGGAGTGCTTAAAGCATACACAAAAAAAGATTATATAGTGACAGAAATAGATTGTTGGGCAACGGGAGCTAGAGCATGTAGATTTGAGGCTGTTGTAAAAGAATAGAGGAGTATCGATGGAAAAAGCAGATTTAGATATAATATTAAAGCAGATAAACACTATAATATTGGCAAAACCAATTCCTAACGACCTAAGGGTGAAGTCCGATGAACTTAGTGAACTACAAAATTCAATATTGTATTTATCGAGCTGTTTTTCTGAATGTAATGAGTTTGTAGGGGATTTATCAGCAGGAAATTTAGATGTTGTCGCCCCAAATCGTCATAATTTTTTAGCAGCTAATTTAAAAGAATTACATATAGGACTTCGTCATTTAACGTGGCAAGCAAACCAAGTAGCTAACGGTGATTACAATCAAAAGGTAACCTTTTTAGGTGCTTTTTCGGACTCTTTCAATAGAATGATAACGCAGTTAAAAGAACGTGAAAACAAGCTTTTAGCTCAGTCAAAAGCGCTCAAAAATTCAGTTGATGTACTAATTGAAATTGTGGATAAGCTACCGACTTTTGTTGTCGTTACCGAAAAGAGCAGTAGAGTTATTATCTATACTAACCGATCAGCTAAAGACCATTTTTATAATAATGAATTAAACAAGCATATTTGCGGGTCAACAAAATGTGATTTAATGCGCCATTTAACCTCGTATGATTATTCGGAGTATGAAGTCAAGTATGAATTTAGCTGTCCTATAAATGGTAAAACTCTGTCAGCTCGCACCTATCCTATCCAGTGGGACGAAAAGGACGCTTTTGTGCATTTCATTACCGATATTACAGAAGAAAAGAAAGACAAAAACCGCCTTGAAAACTTTGCGTATAACGATGAGCTTACAGAACTATATAATCGTAGATATTGCATAAATGAGCTAACTGATTTATTAAATGATAAAAAAGATTTTGCGGTATGCTTGCTTGATCTTGACGCACTAAAAAATGTAAACGATACCTTTGGTCACGCAGTTGGCGACGAGTATATCACAACTGTTACAAAAGAATTAAAAGCGTTCCAAACTAAAGAGATTGTTATGTGTCGAATCGGCGGAGATGAGTTTTTGATAATTTTCAAAAATCCGATCGACGATATAGTGAATAGCACAATAGATTTAATAAATGAAAAAATCTCTGCTTACGAAAGGGAATATAAAATGTCGTTTAGCTTTGGCACATATTTTGTAGCCAGTGATGCTAATATTCTTCCCGAAACAGTCTTATCAAAAGTGGATAAAATAATGTATAAAGCTAAAAAAGAAAAACGTGGAAATTAAAAAGGTACGTAAGTTTTAGAGAATGAAAATATGGAAATGAAAAAGTACGTAAGTTTCAGAGAATGAAAATATGTAAACTAAAAAAACTATAATAAATAAAAAAAGAGCAGGAAAATTTTAAAAATTTAAACTGCTCTTTTTTACTGCGACAAAGTGTTAATAAAAGCTATCTTCCACCGAAGAGAATTCTATTTAAAGGCTTTATTTTTTTAATTAAAATGCTAAGGAAAAGCGACAAGAAAAAGATAATAATCGTTTCTAAAAACACTCTAAAGTAGCTTATATCAGGGAAGATAAATAGGATTTTAGCCAAGAGATAAAGCGATAAAACATCTGAAATTATATAGATACCAAGCGAGTTTTGACCTATAAAACAAAGGGCTTTATTTATGAATTTTGGAGTGTGTTTATAGATAAAACTAACTAGTAAAATAACGAAAACAGAGCTTACAAAGCCAATAGCTGTTCTAAATAAATTAATGCCTAGCTGGTTTAAAACGCCAATGTTCGGGCGGTTTTTAAAAAGATAATAGCCGGTTGTGTAGGCAAAAGAATTTCTGTTATAGAATAAAAACATAACAAAAAAAGTGGCACCGGAGAGGATAAGACAAATAAGTTTTGATTTTTCACTTGAAAGAAAATGCGTAAATTTAGCTTTGTTTTTATTGAAAAAATATCCTAGCATAAAAAATGGATAGATAAATTTATGAAGTGCCGCCAAGGTGTCGGGGATGAAAAAAGTCAAAATAAAGATGCCGATATAGACAAAAATATTATCCTTTAAAAAACGTTTTACAAATACGAAAACGAGCGACCAAAAAAGTAGCGACCATAAAAACCAAAAGTTGTTTATAGCGGTAGTTCCATAAGTTTTGAAAATAGTCATTACTGAAAAATCGCCATTTTTGATAAGATTATAGAAAAAAGGGATAAAACTCCAGATTAAAACAGGAAAAAGTAAAGTTTTAACCTTTGATTTAACGATGTAAGAGAAGGAATGTCTTGCCGCACTAGCGTAGAAAAGGTACCCGCTAATGAGCATAAATAAAGGCATATGGAAAGTATAAATAAACTGAAAGAAAGCGTTGTCGTAAAAAAGTTTATTTTGTAAATAGTCAGCAGTAGTGCCATACTGCATAGTGTGACCGACCACAACTAAAATGATTGCGATGGCTTTTAGAATGTCAATAAGTTCATTTCGGTTATCTTTTATCTGCATTAGCACTCACTTTCGTCATACGTTTTTCAATGAAATTTTTCTTAAATGGATAAATTATGAAAGCAATTCCGCCCATATAAAATAATTTATTTTCACCACTTTTTTAATTGTATCATAGTAACCCCCTCTTTTCAACCCCTCCCACCAAAATCCCCACCCCCATAAGTTAGATACGAATAGAAACTATTAATAATGACTTTCACTACAAAAAGCCTTTTCATAGTAAAATAAATCGAACTATAAGCCAACTTCAAAACTCACATTACATAGGCTTGTAGCGTGGCTGTTTTTGAGTTTGGAGTGTATAGTAGTCAAATAGTGGTCTGAGATAGTCAATT
>JAVVYT010000004.1:0-23267 GCA_036650995.1 Clostridia bacterium
AAATTGTTTTGACATAATGTAAACTCAGTAATTTACAAAAGATAAATATGTTTTTGACACATTGTAAATTCTTTAATATGTAAAGGTGAAATTATTTTTTTGACATATTGCAAACTCTGTGGTATTATGACTTTAATAAGATTTAGTCTAAAAAACGGAGGATAATAAAATGGAAGAAAAAGACCAATTAAAAAATAATGATATCGGTGAAAATGCTGATATAAACTTAAAAGACGACAGCAAAAATCTTTTGGTAGAGAGAAAAGGCAAAATACTCGGAACACTTGTAATGGCTATTATTGTCTTTATCGTAACAGTTTTGAGCTTTATTTTTATGCGGAATAATTTCACTGCTGTTTATGCTGTAATGGCGATGTTTTGGGGATATTTTTCAGCGGATTGCTTTCCTAAATTTATGGCGAATAAGGATAAGACATATTTATTCTCAGGCATTTTATATGCAGTAGCCTCGATAGGCTCGCTTGTTGCGTTTATAATTTCTGTATTTTAATTATGAATGGTAAAAATAGACAGGATATCAGTATTGGTGCAAACGTAAATATAGTATTAAAGAAGGATCAAATATCAGGAGTTTTAACAAATGGTATTGTTGCAAAAATACTAACAAATAGTAAAACACATCCTCATGGAATTAAAGTTATGCTAACAGATGGCAAGGTTGGCAGAGTGCAGGAAATATGTGTTAAAATATAATTAATAGTGTTAAAGGGAAATGAAAACAGATGACTTTTGTTAAAAAAAATATTTTAGGAATTGCAGTTTGTCTTGCCATTGCAATTCCATCGTTTATTATCGGTAAGTTTTTACCGCTAGTTGGTGGACCTGTAATTGCGATTTTAATAGGTATGATACTAGCTCTTCCTAAATGGAATCGTGATAAGTTTAATGCCGGAATAAAGTTTACCTCTAAAAAAATACTTCAGTATGCTGTAATATTATTAGGCTTTGGTATGAACTTAAATGTAATAATGCAAACGGGACTAGAGTCACTTCCGATTATTATTTCAACTATTCTAACATCATTGTTAATAGCTTTTGCACTACATAAACTTCTAAATGTGCCATCAAAAATATCTACATTAGTAGGTGTTGGCTCATCAATCTGCGGTGGCTCTGCTATTGCGGCAACCGCTCCTGTAATTAATGCAGATGATGATGAAGTGGCTCAGGCAATTTCAGTAATATTTTTATTTAATATAATAGCCGCTATCGTCTTTCCGTGGCTTGGCAATATTCTAGGTTTTGACACAATGTCCGGAAATGCTTTTGGCATCTTTGCAGGTACAGCGGTAAACGACACCTCTTCAGTTACAGCAACCGCCGCCACTTGGGATAGTATGCACAATCTTGGTTTTCAAACACTAGATAAGGCGGTAACTGTAAAGCTCACTAGAACATTGGCTATTATTCCAATAACACTTGTTTTATCTTTTTGGCAGACAAGAAAAAGCAGTGCAGAGGGTATAGAAAAAGTACCGCTACGCAAGGTTTTTCCATTTTTTATTCTTTTCTTTTTAGGGGCGGCATTAATCTCAACTGTTTTGGTTTCGGTAGGAGTTCCGAATAGCTTTTTTACTCCGTTTAAAGAGCTTAGTAAATTTTTTATAATCCTTGCAATGGCAGCAGTCGGACTTAATACCAATATAGTAAAACTTATAAAAACAGGCGCTAAGCCTTTGATAATAGGACTTTCTTGTTGGGTAGGAATTACAATAGTAAGCCTTATAATGCAGAGAGTTTTGGGGCTTTGGTAAAAAAATATAATGCTAAACACCATTTTACTTTAAAGGTAAGATGGTGTTTATTTCATTAGTTTTATTAATTTGTCCGCTGTAAGACTTGCTGTTTCAAGATATGAAAGATAATTTTCATTGGTAGCGGATTTTAGCTCTAAAGTGAGGGAGCCTTTGTAGCTTGTATGGGATAAAGCTTGCATTTCAGCTTTAAAATCTATCTTACCGCTAAATGGTATTAGATGGTCATCACTTATACCAAAATTATCGTGAATATGAACTGCTACTACCTTGTTTTGAAATTCTTTTAAGTAATCTATCTCTTTAGTATGCAGATATCTATGTCCAAAGTCGTAGCAAAAGCCTACCTTTTCACTCGTAAAATTATTAAAGATAACATCAATATATTCTTTAAATCTAAGATTTTCAAAGGCTAGTGTAACGCCATATTTTTCGGCTGTCATAATTATTTTATCAAATCGGTTTATGCCTATATTTGAGATAGGTGGCGGATTTTTCCCGGTCGATGTGTGTATTACAAGCGTTTTAATACCGCAGTTTCCGGCAAGGGCAATGTCTTGTATTAAACGGTCAGATAAAACGTCACCGGATAGATTGTTTAGCCAAATATCATTGATATCTTTAAAGGATAAATGACCATTTTCTATTTCAAGACCATATTTTTCGGCAAGTGGTATGTTGTCACATTTTGAAACGTTTCCAATAAAATCACTAGACCAATCCACCATTACAGTTTCAAAGCCTGCGTTTTTAATGGCAGAATATGTTTCATCAGGTGAGAGTGTTGCACCAAAAAATGTAAAAATACCTTTTTTCATATTGCACCTTCCTTAATAGTTTAAAATCTATGTAAAATCAAATACTGTTTTTCCGTCCTCGAGTTTTAAACTGGCATTAAATAGCTTTCCATTTTTCGAGGTAAAACCATTTATTTTAGAGGTTTTGCCCTCTGTCAATAACTTTTCTGCGTTGCTTTTTGAGATAACTCTTCCGCAGATAACTCCGCTTACTTTAAATTTACAGCCCTCTTTATAGTTTTTACAGCCATAACCGAATTTAGTTCTAGAAACTTCACCACCACAAAGTGGACAAACACCAACGACATCACCAAAAAAACCATCGTTTGTATCATCTTCAATAGCTGTTAAAGTGGGCTTTTTAAAGACGTTTAAAATCTCTATCTTCGCAACTCGTAAACAGTCATTTATGCTAAATTCTTTTCTAAATACCTTTTTAAGAGAGCGACCAAGCTCCGCTGTTTTGTATTTATCCATTCCTATTTGTAGACGAGATAAAGCTTCAATTAGATAAGTTCCCTCGGGTAAAATAGTGTAGACATCTTTTTTAAGGGCAATATAATTGCTTTTGCGAGCATTGTCTATAATGCCGGTGCGAGTGGCTTCTGTGCCAAGCTCTAACCCTTCAAAAATTGCCTTGTAGTCCTCTTCGTCACTTGTATTCTCATCGGTTTCAGCGTCGGCTGCTTTGTCCTCTTTGAAAGGATTTTTAAGATAGTTGTTTAAAGTTTCGATAGTGTAATGCTTTGGTGGATTGGTTTCTTTTTCAGTTTCGGAAAAAGCAATATTAACTTTGTCACCAATAGACAGCTTTGGCAAAATCTTGTCTTTTGCCTTGTAATCGTCAAACTTTGTCCAGCCTTTGTCGATAATAACTGTGCCTTTAAGGGTAAAGGTTTCAAGGTTTCCGACATCAATTTTAATTTCGGTTTTTTGTGCGGTACATTCTAAAGAACAAAAAACTGCAACAAATCTGCGGATTATAGTGCCATAAACTTTTGCTTCGTCCTCTGATAAAGCTGTTTTGTTTGGCATTTTAGTGGTTGGTGTAAGTGCGGAATGGGATTCAATTTTACTATCATCAAAAATACTTTTGCTGTCTTTAAAGGTGACTGGATATCCCATTTTAGTTACTTCTGATAATATAGCTTTTATCTTGTCTTTTTCGGCAGTCGCTAAATACTCCGAGTTTGTTCGTGGATAGGTTACATAGCCTTTTTCATATAAACTTTGAACGAGTGATAAACTAGTATCCATTGACATTTTATACTTTTTACCAAGAACGTTTTGAAGCTTAGTTAAAGAGTATAGTTTGCCTGGATTTAAAGTGTCTTTTTTGCTTTTTATATCGGTTACAATAGCGTTTTCTGAATTGTATTTTTTGCAAAACTCTATTGCTTTATTTTTTTCTTCTTTTTTAAATTTAGTTTTTGATTGAAGTTCTATAACTTCATCATTTGTTTTTTCTTTTGAGATAATAGCATAATAAATATCAGGTATAAAGTTTTTAATCGCCATATCACGGTCATATATTGCCTTTACAATAGGAATAATAACTCGCCCTACTCTAAGTAGTGAGCCGGTTTTAAGGGTGGCATATCTAGTTAAATTAACTCCGTATAACCAGTCTACAAATGTGCGTGCATACCCCTCGTACGCTAGATTGTCATATTCTGTTTCATCTTTCATTTCGGTAAGTGCTTTTAAAATAGTTTGTGACGTTTGATCCGGTAGCCAAAGTCTTTTAAGCTGTTTTTGGCTTTTTAATTCCGCTGTTTCAAAAGAGTGGTCAATTAAAATTCTAATTATAATTTCACCCTCACGATCCGAGTCACCTGCGTTTATAATCGTTGTAACATCGCTACGATTGCATAAAGCTTTTACAGTGTTAAACTGCTTTTGTACACCGCTATCAATTTTTTTCTCGTTGTCACGACGAAGCTGAAATTTATATTTTTTAGGGAAACAGGGTAAATTCTCGATGCTCCAGTGATTGCTATTGTCAGGAGATGGGTTATATTCCTCAACATCGACAAGTGAAAATAAATGCCCAAACGCCCATGAAACAATATATTCTGAGCCCTCAAAATAGCCATCGTGGCGATTCATAGAGCCGATGGCAGCTGTAATATTACGGGCAAGACTTGGCTTTTCAGCAATTATAAGTTTCATTCTATAAGGTCCTTTTTTTATATTCTTTAGTTTCATTTTACCATAAAAAACAAATAATCTCAAGTCCCAAAACTCTAATTGATTTTTTCTGAAATAACTGATATAATAAATAAAAAAGGACTAAAAATGAAAGAAAACCATAATATCCCTCCACTGTTTGATAAAAACTCTAGGATTTTAATTCTGGGTAGCTTTCCATCTGTAAAATCAAGAGAGCAAGCTTTCTTTTATGGGCATCCTCAAAATAGATTTTGGAGGGTGTTATCTAGTGTTTTAAATAAACCTCTACCCGTTACAATAACCCAAAAAAAATCGTTTTTGCTTTCTAATCATATTGCCCTTTTTGATGTTATTAAATCCTGTGATATTAGTGGCTCTTCAGATAGTAGCATTAAAAACGTTATAGCTAACGACCTTACGCCTATTCTAAATACCGCTAATATAAAAGCGATTTTCTGCAACGGTAAAAAAAGCGAGAGTATGTATAATAAGTATATCTATCCTAATATAAATATAAAAGCTATTGTCTTGCCGTCAACTAGCCCTGCAAATGCTGTCTATTCTCTCGAGAAACTAATCACTAGCTTTGAAATTATTTTAAACTATATAAAATAATTTTTAAAATTTTTATAAAAACTATTGCATTAAATAAACGGCTATGGTATAATAATAAAAATAGTAACTATTACTGTTATTAAAAAAATAAAGGGAGGTTATGAATTGAGTAAACATCTATCGCAAGAGATAAGAGTTCCGATTGAAAAAGACAATCCATCAATAATGAGAAATGAAGACAAATGTATTAAATGTGGCGAATGCAAAAAAATCTGTACAGAATATATTGGAGTGGGAGGTAGTTTTTCGCTTAAAAACACTTCAGATGTCGCAGTGTGTATAAATTGTGGTCAATGTGCAAACGTATGTCCTGCAGATAGTATAACAGAAGTATATGAGTATAAAGATGTTCAAAAAGAGATTAATGACAAGGAAAAAATAGTTATTTTCAGCACATCACCATCTGTAAGGGTAGCTTTAGGCGAGGAATTTAATGCGGATTTTGGTAGTTTTGTTGAAGGAAAAATGGTATCGCTTTTAAAAGAATTAGGTGCAGATTACGTATTAGATACTAATTTTGCGGCGGACCTTACAATTCTTGAGGAAGCAAGTGAGCTTATTGAGAGAATTACAAAAAACACAGCACCACTCCCTCAATATACTAGTTGTTGCCCGTCGTGGGTAAAGTATGCTGAAACATATTTCCCGGAAATTCTGGATAACATCTCTAGTTCTAAGAGTCCTATTGGAATGCAAGGACCTACTATTAAAACGTACTTTGCTAAGAAAATGGGAATTGATCCTCGTAAAATAGTAAATGTTGCGGTAACTCCTTGTACTGCAAAAAAAATGGAAATTCGACGTTTTGAAATGAATGCCGCCTCTAAATATTTAAATATAGACGGAATTTCAGATATGGATTATGTTATCACAACTCGTGAGCTTGCTATTTGGTGCAAAGATAGAAACATTGATTTCAACTCGTTAAGTGACGCTAAGTTTGATTCTGTAATGGGTACAGCTAGTGGAGCAGGAGTTATTTTTGGTAATACAGGCGGTGTTATGGAAGCCGCATTACGAACAGCATATGAATACATAACTAAGGAGAAATCCCCTGATGTTTTATTTGAGCTAACCCCTGTACGTGGTATGAAAGAGATAAAAGAGGCCACTTTAAATATAGCAGGAACGGATATAAACATTGCTGTGGTATATGGCACTGAAAACGCAAAAAAGATGATAGAAATTGTAAAATCATCAGAAAAACAATATCATTTTATTGAGGTTATGACCTGCCCCGGTGGTTGTATCGGTGGGGGAGGGCAACCTAAGCACAAAGATCAAGATATAAATGAAATTCGTAAAAAAAGAGTTGCATCGCTCTATAAAAAAGATGCAGATATGGTACTTAGAAAGAGCCATGAAAACGAAGAAATAATTACATTATACAAAGAATTTTACGGTAATCCATTAAGTCCTTTGGCGGAGAAAATGTTACATACAAAGTATTTTAACAAAAATAAAGATTTAGGAGGAAAAGAATTGAAAAAATATGTTTGTACGATCTGTGGATTTATCTATGACGAGGAAAAGGGAATACCAAGTGCTAATATTGCACCAAAAACAACTTGGGATCAGCTACCAGATGATTGGCGGTGTCCATTGTGTGGGGCGGCAAAATCTGACTTTAAAGAGCTAGTAGAAACCACAAAACCACAAGTTAAAACCTCAAATTCAAAGGCGAATGACCTTAGAGAAATGACGGTAGATGAGTTATCTGCTGTATGTTCTAACCTAGCTAGAGGTTGCGAAAAGCAGTATCTAGCAAAAGAATCAGAGCTTTTTACAAAACTTTCTGACTATTATAAAGAGCAAATTCCGAATAAGGAGCAAAATACTTTTAAAGACCTTGTTGGTAAAATCAATAAGGATTTAGAAGAAAACTTTGTAAATGCAAACGAAGTAGCGGATGCTAATAAGGATAGAGGCTCTAAAAGAGTTTTAGTTTGGACTGAAAAGGTTACAAGAATGGTAGCTTCAATCCTCGCTAGATATGAAAAAGAGGGAGATAGTATTCTAGAAAATACTAAAATATACGTTTGTGATATTTGCGGATTTATCTATATAGGGGATACGCCTCCTGATATTTGCCCTGTTTGCAAAGTTCCTAAAATGAAAATACTAGAGGTTGAAAGGAGATAATATTATGCATGCAGTAAGAAATATTAGATTATGTACCAAAGATTGTCTTTGCCTTTATGTTTGCCCCACCGGCGCTACCGATACAGAGAATGGTCAAGTAGACGCTACAAAGTGTATAGGATGTGGAGTTTGTGAAAAATCTTGTCCGTCCCATGCAATTTCAATGGTGCCAGAGCAGTTTCCAGTTCAACAGCCAAAGAATGATGAGATGAAAGCAGTAATGCAGGCGCTTGCTAAGAGCAAATGCGAGAGTGAAAATATAGCAAAGCAGATAGAAGAAAAAAGCAATACAAATGTATCAAATCAGCTAGCACGTGCTATTTTAAGATCTAACCGTATTATGGCGGAGGATATTTTAAGAGAGGGTGGCTATATGCTTCCTCAAAGTGCAAATACCGAAAAACTATTAAATGAGATGCTAGTTTCACTAAGTGATGATGAGCCAAAACAAATTGTGCAAGAGCTAATAAAACTTATAAATTTTAATGAGAATAAGGAGAAAAAAGTAATGGAAAAATGGAAATGTTCAGTATGCGGATATATTCACGAGGGAGAAATGACAGAGGATTTTATCTGCCCTAGATGTAAACAACCAGCATCAGTATTTAAAAAAATCGAGCAAGAAGTAGCTACAAAAAATAAATATGAGGGTACAAAAACAGCTAAGAATTTAGCTGATGCCTTTGCCGGTGAATCTCAGGCAAGAAACAAATATACATATTTTGCATCTGTTGCAGCTAATGAGGGATATGAGCAGATTTCAGAATTATTCTTAAAAACTGCCGGAAATGAACAGCAACACGCAAGACTTTGGTTTGAAGAGCTTGGAAACCTTGGCAAAACAGCCGAGAATTTACTAGCAGCCGCTGAAGGTGAAAATTATGAGTGGACAGATATGTATGCAACATTTGCAAAAGACGCTAGAGAAGAGGGCTTTCCTGAGCTTGCAGAACGTTTTTTAAGAGTAGCAGCTATTGAAAAATCTCACGAAGCTCGTTATCGTGCATTGCTTTCAAACGTAGAGATGCAAAAAGTATTTGAAAAGAGCGAAGAAACAATGTGGGAATGTCGTATTTGCGGACATCTTGTAATGGGTAAAAAAGCTCCAGAAGTTTGCCCTGTATGCAGATTTGCTCAAAGCTATTTTGAAGTTCATACAGAAAATTATTAATGAAAATTTAGTTTTTAAAATAACTAAAAGATAGAGATTAATTAATATAAGAGAAAAGGGATTTATTTATTAGATAATAGATTGTTATAGCTTTATGTTATAATAATGAAATTTAATAATAAATCCCTTGCTTTTTTATAGTAAATATATTTTTATATAGTGATATTTTATGCGGTTTAAAAGTTTAGTTACCAATAAAGGTAAATAAAAGGCATACTCTAAACTTTGATTGTTGATAATAGATAGCTTGAAAATATTACGATGTTATGGTAGACTAGTGGTAAATTGAGCTTTAGAAAGTTAGGGGATTTTATGAATAAAAGTGATATTCTTTTGAAGTATTTTGGCTACAAAGAATTTAGACAAGGTCAAGAAACTATAATAGATGCGTTAATTAATAACCAAGATGTTCTTTGTGTTATGCCAACAGGAGCCGGAAAGTCTATCTGTTATCAGCTACCTGCACTCCTTAAAGAGGGGATTACTATCGTTGTAAGTCCACTCATTTCACTTATGAAAGACCAGGTAAACGCACTTAATGAAGCGGGAATTAAAGCTGCTTTTATAAATAGTTCATTAACCCCAAAACAATTTTCGGCAGTGCTTTTAAAAGTCGCAAATTATGAATATAAAATTATATATGTAGCACCTGAACGACTAGTGTCACCGGATTTTATAGAGCTTTGTAATAACATTAAAATTTCAATGATAGCAGTTGATGAGGCTCACTGTGTATCGCAATGGGGGCAAGACTTTAGACCTAGTTATATGCGAATAATGGAGTTTGTAAAAAACCTAAATTATCGCCCTGTAATCGGCGCTTTTACAGCAACAGCAACAAAGAGAGTAAAAAAAGATATTGCTGATATTTTAGAGCTTTATGACCCTGTTATGATAACCACTGGATTTGATAGAGCTAATTTATATTTTGGCGTTGTAAAACCTAAAAATAAACTTAAAGAATTAATGACTTATATAGAAAAAGTATCAAGGCAAAACAGAAGTGGAATTATCTACTGTTTAACACGAAAAAACGTTGAAAAAGTTTGTCAGGCACTTATTGATAAAGGCTTTAATGCTACAAGGTATCACGCTGGACTTAGCGATAAAGAACGTCATCAAAATCAAGAGGATTTTCTATATGATAAAAATACTATAATGGTGGCAACGAACGCATTTGGTATGGGAATAGACAAGTCAAACGTATCCTTTGTAATTCATTATAATATGCCGAAAAATATCGAGAGTTACTATCAAGAGGCGGGTAGAGCAGGACGTGACGGTGAAGATGCTGAGTGTATTTTATATTATAGCGGGGCAGATGTGCGTACTAATCTGTTTTTAATTGAACAAACAAGAGAAAATGCTTCACTTTCATATGAGGAACGTGAGTCTGTTTTGGAAAAAGAGCGGGAAAAGCTTAAAATAATGACTTTTTATTCTACAACTACTGATTGTTTGAGGAGCTTTATCCTTAACTATTTTAATGAAAAGGCAGAAGATTATTGCGGAAACTGTTCTAACTGTAAAAATGGATTTGATGTTTTAGATATAACAATTCAGTCGCAAAAAATTCTCTCTTGCATTGCTAGAACTGGAGCTAGATTTGGCGCTGTTATGATTATAGATATTTTGCGTGGCAGTAAAAATGAGCGACTACTTCGCTTTGGACTAGATAGTCAGTCGACTTATGGGCTAATGGCGGATATGTCGGCAGTTAAAATAAGAGCTATTATAGATTATTTGATAACTAAAGGATTTATTGATGTTAGTAGCGGTGAATATCCTGTTTTAACCCTTAAAGAAGAGTCAAGAGCAATTTTAAATGGCAGTTTAAAACTAGAGATGAAACTACATAAAGAAAATGTTAAACAAGAGCAAAAAACACTAGCTTTAGATGTAGATGTATCTTTATTAGATAAGCTAAAAGAGCTTAGAAATACTTTGGCTAAGAAAAATAAAGTGCCGGCTTATATAGTTTTTACAGATGCTACTTTAATTGATATCTGTAAAAAAATGCCAAGAACTTTAGAGGATTTTCTTGAGGTTTCTGGAGTTGGCGAGAAAAAGCTAGAAAAATATGGAAAGCAGTTTTTAAAGATAATTAATAACGGCTAGTTTATAAAAAAATAAGTAAAAGATTAAAGCTTATAAATATAAGCGTTTGTGAAAAAAATAAAGA
Organism: Clostridia bacterium; assembly: GCA_036650995.1. Taxonomy (GTDB): domain Bacteria; phylum Bacillota; class Clostridia; order Oscillospirales; family SIG519; genus JAVVYT01. Next base: position 10,855 of record JAVVYT010000004.1, read on the forward strand.
AAAGCTAGTCAAATAAAGCTTAAATGATAGAAAATATATTTTAAAGCTAGTAAAAGAAAGTTTTATGATAGCAAAACATATTTTAAAGTTAATTTAAAATATTGGTTAAAGGCAAAAGCAAAAGAATATTTTAAGCTATAACTAAAAATATTTAAAGCTATATCAAAATATTTTAAAGCTTGCGACTGTTTTTTTAGGCGAAGTAAAATGCACCCCTTTCGTTAGAGTTTGTCTAACTTTTGGGGTGCATATTGTTTTCTTATATGGATTTTATGTATATTATTATTTAATAATGAATATTATTTTATGAGTGCTTTTATTTTAAGAAAAGTTTCTTCGCTAATGTCATGCTCAATTCGGCAAGCATCATCAACAGCGGTTTCGTTTGATACACCAATAGATAGAAGTGCTTTTGTAATTACTCTATGACGCTCTAAAACTCCCTTTGCTATCTTCTCACCGATATTAGTTAGGGTGATATATCCGCTCTCGTCCATCGTTATATATCCCTTTTCACGAAAGTTTTTCATTGCTATGCTAACACTAGGTTTAGTAAAATTCATATCATTTACTATATCAATAGAACGAACTTTGCCTAACTTTTCTGTTAAGACTAGGATAGTTTCAAGGTAATTTTCAGTTGATTCGTGTCTGTCCAAAAAAATGCACCTCCTTTGTATAGTTATAGATTACCATAAAACAAACTTTTTTTCAACAATTATTGCAAATCATTTTTATCATACTGTCGCTATTTGTCTTTATATTTATTTTTTTTGAAAAAGTTTGAAAAATATATTGACAAGACGAGGTAGTCGTGTTAAAATAAGTGTGGAGTTAGTCGCAGATAACTTCAGTATTTATAAATTTAATTTATTTTGAAAGGCTATGATTTTATTTGAAAACACTTAAAGATGTTAAAGTAGGAGATACCGCAGTTGTAGTTAAAATACATAGCGACGGCGCTTTAAAACGCAGAATAATGGATATGGGAATTACTAAAGGAGCGAAGGTTTTTATGCGTAGAGTAGCACCTCTTGGCGATCCTATCGAAGTTTGCGTTCGTGGATATGAACTATCTATTCGTAAGGCAGACGCTGATATGATTGAAATAGAGTAAATTTAAGGCAGTTATTACTGCTAATTTTTTCAAACTACTAGTTAGTGTAAGCTAACTTAAATGATAAAAAAAGGAATGGTGGGCAAGTGGCGATAAAAATTGCGTTAGCAGGAAATCCAAACAGTGGAAAGACGACGATGTTCAATGAATTTACAGGGAGCAATCAATATGTAGGCAACTGGCCCGGAGTTACAGTCGAGAAAAAAGAGGGAAAACTCAAAGGGTATGACGATATAATTATCGAAGATTTACCCGGGATATATTCATTATCTCCCTACACGCCTGAAGAGGTGGTAGCTAGAGGGTATCTAGTTAACGAAAAGCCAAACGTTATTATAAATATAATAGATGGCACTAATATTGAGAGAAATCTATACTTAACAACTCAGCTAAAAGAGCTTGGAATTCCGGTAATTGTTGCTGTTAATATGATAGATATGGTACGCAAAAACGGAGATGACATTAATCTTGAAAAGCTAGGCAGAGCTTTGGGCTGTGAAGTAGTGGAAACTTCAGCACTAAAAGGAATTGGCTTTGATAATATCATAAAAAAGGCTGTCGCTCTTGCAAAAAGCAAAACTTTAACAGTTATGCCACACGTGTTTGACGGATCGGTTGAGCACTGCTTAGCACATATAGAAGAGTCTATTGAGGATAGAATAAATATATATAATCTAAGATGGTTTGCAATTAAAATATTCGAGCGGGACGAAAAAGTAGTAGCTAAACTTAATTTAGATTTAAATTTACTAGCACATATTGAAGAGCATATAGTATCTTGTGAACAGGAATTAAACGATGACGCAGAGAGTATAATTACAAATCAGAGGTATTCTTATATCACTAAAGTAGTAGGTCAGTGTGTTAAAAAATCCCATAAAGCAGGCGGAAGTACTACTAATAAAATAGATAGAATAGTTACAAATAGGTGGCTTGCATTACCAATTTTTGCTGTAATTATGTTCTTAATTTATTTTATATCGGTTACAACGGTTGGAAGCTTAGTTTCGGATTTTATGAATAATACGGTTTTTGGTGATATTATTGTGCCGAGTGTAACAAGCTTTTTAGAAAATATTTCGGTGGCACCATGGCTTATAGGACTTATAACTAATGGCATTATTGGTGGAGTTGGCTCTATTTTAGGTTTTGTACCGCAGATGCTAATACTATTTTTATTGTTATCAATGCTAGAAGATTGTGGATATATGTCACGTGTGGCATTTATAATGGATAGGATTTTTAGAAAAATTGGCTTGTCAGGTAAAAGCTTTATTCCTATGCTTATAGGCTCAGGCTGTTCTGTACCAGGAATTATGGCGTCACGTACAATAGAGCAGGAGCGGGATAGGCGGATGACAATTATTACAACACCATTTATCCCATGCGGAGCTAAAATGCCGATAATAGCTTTAATTGCAGGAGCTCTTTTTGGTGGAGCATGGTGGATGGCACCACTTGCGTATTTTATCGGTGTAATAGCGGTTGTGGTATCTGGTGTAATTCTTAAAAAAACTAAGATGTTTGCAGGAAAACCAGCACCCTTTGTTATGGAACTTCCTACATATCACCTACCTACACCTACAAATATTTGGAGGACAACATGGGATAGATGTTGGTCATTTATTAAAAGAGCAGGCACTGTTATACTATTATCTTCAGTTATCTTATGGTTTTTACAGGCGTTTGGCATCGAAAATGGTGTATTTATGATGGTAGAGGATAATAACACTAGCTTTTTAGCGGAGATAGGCAAGTTTATAGCTCCAATTTTTGCACCATTAGGTTTTGGTCATTGGCAGGCAGCTGTCAGTACATTATCAGGACTGCTAGCTAAAGAAAATGTTGTAAGTACATTCGGAGTTTTATATAAATTCGCTGATAACGCAAATCTAGGGGCTTCATATTATGCGCCTTTACTAAGTGACTTTTCAGCACTTTCAGCCTTTACTTTTATGATGTTTAATCTTTTGTGCGCACCTTGCTTTGCTGCTATGAGTGCCATTGCAGGGGAGATGAAGAGTGGCAAATGGACTATCTTTGCAATAGGATATCTTTCGTCTTTTGCATACGTTTCAAGCTTTATAGTATATCAAATTGGCTCTGCAATACAAGGCTTAGGCATTACACCTTTTACAGTTATAGCTATAATTTTGCTGATAGGACTTGTCTATCTTTTGGTTAGGAAAAATAAATATAATAAGAAAAATTTAGTTAAAGCGAGTGTGATAAATAGAAATGTTTGATTTTATAATAAATAATCTACCTACAATAGCTGTTGGGGTTGTCGTTCTTGGTATCGTGGTTTTGATAATAATTAAAATATTTCACGATAAGAAAAATGGAAAATCCTCTTGTGGCGGTGATTGCTCTCACTGCTCACATTGCGGAAAATAAAGCAAAAAAGCAATTTGTAATTTAATAGTTACAAATTGCTTTTATTTTTTACGCGGTTTTAAGTTTTTATAAAATAGCTTGCTTTTAAAAAATTTATTTTTTAGCTATGCGACTAGGGCATGGGATTGGATTATTTATTATATCCATTTGAGATTTTGTTAGAATGTTTCTAAAATAGTCATTTTCTAAAATTTTACTTCCTGCCCAGAAAGTTTTTTTAACAAGATTATTGGTGTCATCAACGTATTTTTCGTCCACTGTCGCTGTGGTGGTTTTAGTAAATTTATTAGATTTAGGGAAAAAGTAACCTTGCTCTGTTTTCCAAGAATAGTCCTGAAACATAACAATTCCAGGTGTATCAGAAAATATATCCCTACCTGCTAACATTCGTGAATCATAAGGCAAGCCTAGTAGATTTAAGGTTGTTGGAAGAATATCCATACTGCTTACAAGCTTGTCTACCTTCTTTCCATTATCACCTTTTAGATTGCCACTCCAGATTATAAGTCTGCTTTTGTACCTTTCAAAGTCCGGTGTAAAAGAGTCTTTTCCAGCAAGCTCTAGCTGAACTTCATTGTCTAGTCCGTAAGGATAATGGTCAGCACCAATGACAATTAAGGTTTTGTCGGCAATGCCTTTTTCATAAAGTCGCTGTAAGAGGTATTCCATTGCTAAATCAAAATCTATATTGCACGCTTTATATGCTTTCGCTTGGTCTGAAAGGTTGAGATTTGATACTTTATCCTTGTATTGTGAAGCAATGTAATTTCCTCCCCAGGTATAGTCCATATGTCCGCTTACTGTCATATAGTATACAGAAAATAATGGGTCATTAATATAATCATCAATAGAGTTTTTCATCATTTCAAGATCCGATTCGGGCCAAGTTTTTTTGACGTTAAGTCCATTTCCTAGTCCTTTGTAAAGATACCCGGCATTAGGATGTGATATGTCACGATCGTAATAATCATAGGTATTATTGTGGTAGGCAAGGGGAGTTATACCCTGAAAACGATATTCATTGCCAAGAGTAAAGGGTAGTGCGTTTTTATTTGTGCCTTGCTTAAAGAAACTCCAAACACCGGCTTTTGGAATAAGACCTATGCAGTTTTGATACTCTCCGTCAGAGGTGCTAACGCCCCATTCGGGATTATAAAAATTAGTGAAGTTGTATCCTTCGGTCGCCATTTTATAAAGTGTGGGAGTGAGGTTTTTGTCAACAGCATAGTCTGAAAAACTCTCTGCTGTAATGTAGATAATATTATATCCTGCAAATTTTGCGGTATGCTCGTTTTTAGTGGTCGGCGGTAGATCTTTAAAATACTGATGAAGTTCTTTAGTCGTTTCGTTTTTAGAAGATTCAATTAACGAGTCAAAATCAAGATTTAATGTTTGTGGCTTGCCAATATTTTCATTTGTTTGAGTAATTGTTGGCGGAGTTGTGTTGTTGTCCTCAATAGGTTTTGCAGGCTCTTGATTTTTAGAGCTTGTTTTAAATAACTGTTCTATATCAAGTCTTGCAGCGGTTATCATACCAAATCTATCAACATTTGCGTTCATCTGAAACGATTCAAAATAAAGAAAATCAGATGATTGAGCAGATTTATTATCAAGCTTTATAGCAACAATAGATGTAAGCTGAAGGAAAATTCCAATTACAATACAGATTATTTTATATGGAATAGTTACTTTTAAAATCTTACGATATTGCTTTCTTAAAACAATTAAAACTATTAAAGGTACAAACATCAAGAGGATATATACTAAATTTTGAGTTATGGTATTCATAATAGTGACAGTGTTTTCACCAACTGCGTTAGTTCCATTAAAGAGTGAAAACATAATCATAAAATTAGAAAAAACCTTGTAGTAAACAAGCTGTGTTGCATAATAAATTGTAAAGATACTAGTAAACACAAGCGTTATAATGTACCGTGGTAGTTTTTTAAAAAACGCTATGAAAAAGCTTATAAAAAGCCCTGTGGCAATTGAAAAGGTAAAAACAAAGATAAGCCCTATATTAAAAAAGTCTTTAGATGTTGAAAATCTAAGTAGTAGTTCAAAATATAAAATAATAGCAGGCATTATAAGTGCAAATACCAGAAATTGAGGGAAGCTCATCTTCCTTTTCTTTTTTCGATGTAAAGTTATATTATTTTGGCTGTCCATTTTTTTAGTCCATTCTTTATAAAATTTTTTAATGTTAAATTCTAATCTATTACCATAATTATATCATAAAATATCGATTTTTGAAATGAAAAACAAAAATATATTAATTGATTAAAAAACATTGCTTTAAAACGATACATATAATATAAAAACATAGAGATAGTAGGGGTGATATGTGTGAATTTAGTGTCAGTTTTGTTGTTTGCTTTTTGTGCTAATTTAGATAATGTTGTAATTGGTATTTCATATGGTATTAAGAAGATAAAAATTAGTATCATCTCTAATATTATAATAGCCTCTCTTACAACTGTCGGGACTTTAATAGCTATGCTTATCGGTAAAGGCTTTGCTTTTTTTGTAAAAAGCTATCTAGCTAAATTTTTAGGTGGAGGTCTTTTAATTTCAATAGGTCTTTATTATTTGATTAAATATCTTTACATAAAATATTACAAAAAAGAAAAAATGCAGTTTCCTAATGAAAAAGATATTAAGTATGATAAAGATTTTTCAGGTAATATAGATACCAAAGAGGCAATAATGCTAGCTATGACCCTCGCTATAAATAATCTAGCGCTTGGCATTTCAATAGGCTCTATCGGAATACCTATTATAATTTCTTGTAGTATTGTTTTTTTATTTTCTTTTGTAACAGTTTATATCGGTAATTTTTTTGGTAATACAATAGCCTCTAAAATGATAGGAATTCTAGCAGAGCCAATTTCAGGAGTTATAATACTATCTTTAGGGATTTTGCAGTTGTTATTTTAAATAGCTAATAAAGAAACCTGCCTTTAAAAAAGCAGGTTTCTTTTATATAAAAAATACTAGTATTAGTTGCTCTCTTTACTATCAACAAGCTTGATATTAAATTCTTTAAAGGAATTATCAGTGAATACAGTAAGCTTTACATTTTCACCGATTTTGAATTTAGCTTTGATTTTGTTAAACTCATCAAGGGATTTAAAGGCAACATCGTTAATCTTAGTGATTACATCACCTTTTTTAATGCCTTGTCTTGCTAAATCAGAGTCGGAGGATACACTTTCAACTAAAATACCAACGGGCATACTATTTATCTGTGCCATTGCAGGCTCTACAAAGTATCCTGTAAGACCTAGCATAGGTTTTGGAATGTAACCGTCTTTTATAAGAGATTCAGCAATAGGAAGAGCTACGTCCATAGGTATTGCAAAACCTAAACCTTCTGTTGAACTACCGTTGCTAGAGGACATAATCTTCATATTAACAATTCCAATTACTCTGCCATACTCGTCAATTAGTGGTCCGCCTGAATTACCAGGATTTACAGCGGCATTTGTTTGAATTAGATTTGAAGTGAAATCGCCTAACGTTATTTTGCTACGAATTCCTGATATTATGCCATCTGTGTAGGTGGTGGTAAGATCTAAACTAAAAGGATTACCAATAGCAACTACCGACTGCCCTACAACTAGCTCTGAAGTCTTTCCAAAAGAAGCGGCTGAGAATTTATCGTTTGAGTTTATCTTAAGTACTGCAAGGTCAGACTGTGTGTCATAACCTTGAACTTTTACATCTGTATATTCTTTGCCGTCAGATGTAATAATTTTATAAGATGTACCACCAACTATTACGTGTGCGTTTGTGAGTATTGAGCCATCTTCTTTCATTACAATGCCTGTGCCCATACCTGTTCCGCCATTTTGTGAACTTAAAATTGTTACAACACTTGATTTTACTTTAGCGTAAATCTGAGGCTTTGTAAGTGGTCCACCATCTGGAATTGCTCCATCAAATACATAATTACTCTGTGAAGAGGATTCTGATTCGTTTTGACTAGTGGTGGTGTTTTTATCGCCACTATCGTTATTGCCTTGATATATTTCAACAGCACCCCAAATTCCGGCACCTACAATACCTAAAGCACATAATGTTACAAGACAGATTACAAGAGCGTTTGACCCTTTTTTCTTCTTTTTATTTTTAGAGTTTCTAGCAGCGTTATAACCCTCGTTGTTGATGTAATAGTTTGAGCTTTCGTTTACACTTTGGTAGATGGGAGGATTGTTAGGGTTTTCATATTGCGAAGTTGTATTTTGATATACAGGATTTACGGTTGCATTGTTTGGATATGGGTTATTATTTGCGTTGTTTGGATATGCACTACCATTTGCGTTAGAAAAATTATCTGAAGTTGGATTTGCGAAATTATTTATATTTTGCGAATCGTAGTTTGGAACAGATTCAGATTCTACTGGAATATCATCAAAATTATCAGGATTTGTATTAATAGTTTGTGACTCTGAATTTACTTCGTTTTCCGGAGTTACTACATTAAATGTAGCGTTAGTATTTTCGTTTTCTTTGTCTTGTTCAAATGGATTAAAATTGTCGTTATTCATTTGTTTGCTCCTTTATATTTATTTTTAATATTATCTTATGTTTCTATTATGCACTAAAATTATTACTTAATTATGAAATAATAAATAATTATTTTTTAAATAATCGATTTTGCTCTTTTTCTTTTTTGTTGTTAATGTAAAATACAAACTCGGTTGTATCGTTAGGAACAGACTTAACCCAAATATCGCCACCGTGGGAAACGACTATCTCTTTGCAGAGGTAAAGCCCTAGTCCGTAGCCTTTACTTTGCCCACGAGATTTATCGGATTTATAAAATCTGTTAAAGATAAATGGAATATCGTTTTGGTCAATCCCAACTCCACTGTTTTTAATACCAACATAAGTTTTATTGTCTTTTTGTGCTATGTTAATACTTATCTGCGTGTTGTCAAAGGAGAATTTAATTGCATTTTCAACTAGATTATAAACAACTCTGTATATCGAGTCCTCATTGCCAAGTGCTATTAGATTTTCCCCACATTCTAAGTTAAACTCAATGTTTTTTTCACTCGCTTTAAAAGTGAGGTTATTTAAAACATTGCAGGACATATTGTAAATGTTGAAATCTGTAAATTCTATATCCTTTATATTGTTAGTGTACTTAGTTATATCAAGCAGAGAAGCTACAAGCCTTGAAAGTCGTTTCATTTCAGAGGATATAATGTTAAGGTAATGGTCGTAATCTTTCTTTTCTATAACACCGTCTAATATTGCATCCACAAAGCCAATGATTGAAGTTAGCGGAGTTTTAAGTTCGTGTGATACATCAGAGATGAAATCATATCGTAATTTTTCAAGATTTTCAAGGGAATATGCAAGCTGATTTATAGAGTTTGATAATTCTGAAACTTCATCGTCACCGGTAAAGGAAAGCCTAGATGTAAAGTTTCCTTGTGAAAATTCTTTTACTGTTTTATTTATATTGTTAAGGGGTGAAATAAATCGCTTAGTTATAAAATATAGTAAAATGTACGCCATTAATAGTGATACAACAAGTGAAATAAAGAACATACCCATTATATCAGCAAACAGCCCGGCAAATGGACGGATACTAGAAGATAAAATTACAACACCCTCAATTTGCATATTTGAATTATTGAAGGGAACACCGACGTTTGCAAAATCTTCCGTTAAAAATCCGCCAAGAGTACCTCTTTTAGCATAGGAGCCACCTGATGTAATTTCGCCTACAATCTCAGGAGATATTTTGTGATTTGTAATAATTCTTTCTGAGGTTGTAAAAAGAAGATTTCCGTCATTATCAAAAATATTAGCATCAGCCTTTACCGATTCTGCATAAAAATCAATAGAGTTTTGCATAGTCCGCAGTATTTGAGGTGGTGGATTTTCTGATAGAATATACGAAAATGATGCAATTCTATTTGCACTGTCCGAGAGTTGTTTTTGCATTGAAGTGATAGAATAGTTATATACGAAAGCAAATAAAGTAACACTCATAACTGCAAAAGCTGCAAAGATTACGAGTGATATTCTTATGTATAACTTAATGAATAGCTTACTATTCATCATAGAAAAAAATCTATCTTTCATATAAAAATCCTTTAAAAATAAAATTTAAGAATATACTTCACTAAGTGAATACACTTCAAATTTATATCCAACGCCCCATACGGTGTTTAGATACCATTTGTGCGATGGGTTACCTAGCTTTGAACGAATTCTCTTAATGTGAACGTCAACTGTACGAGAATCTCCAAAGTATTCAAATCCCCAAACTTCATCTAAAAGTTGATCTCTTGTAAAAACTCTGTTAGGGTTTGAGGCTAAATGATAAAGAACTTCAAGCTCTTTTTTAGGCATATCAACCCTTTCACCACAGATTAAAAGCTCATAATTTGCCATATTAATAACAAGATTTTCATAGCTAATAATTTTGCTCGAAGTGCCTTCTTTGGGGCTACTTCTACGAAGAACAGCTTTAATACGGGCAACTACTTCCTTGCTATCAAATGGTTTTACAATGTAATCGTCAGCGCCAAGCTCTAGACCTAGTACCTTGTCGAAAACTTCGTTTTTCGCAGTAATCATTATAACAGGACAGTCACTAGTTTTTCTGATTTCTCGTAAAACATTCCAACCATCACGAACAGGCATCATTACATCTAGTAGAACAATGTTCGGCTCGTATTTCTTGAATAAATCAAGTGCACCATCACCATCATATGCGATGACTGTTTCAAAACCATATTTGTTGAGATAAAGACGAAGTATCTCACAGATGTTTTTATCGTCGTCACAAATTAGTACTTTTATCAAAAAGTCCACCTCCAAAATAGTATAATAATATAATATCTTAAAATAATTGCTAAATTATGAACAAAAAGTAACTATACTTATAATAAATTATTTTTTAATAAAAGTAAAGATTGAAAAGAGTAAAAGTTTATAGTATAATCATATTATTGATTTTTTAAGGAAAGGTTTGTGTAATATTGAAATTAGGAATTGTAGGATTACCAAATGTAGGTAAAAGTACTCTATTTAACGCAATTACAAATGCTGGAGTTCAAAGTGAAAACTATCCATTTTGCACTATTGAGCCGAACGTTGGAACAGTTGCTGTTCCGGATTATAGACTAGATGAGCTAGCTTTGCTTTATGACCCGGATAAAATAACTCCCGCAGTCATCGAGTTTGTGGACATTGCAGGGCTTGTAAAGGGCGCTTCAAGGGGAGAGGGACTAGGTAATAAGTTCCTATCGCATATAAGAGAAGTAGACGCTATTTGCCACGTTGTTCGCTGTTTTAGCAACGATAATATTATTCACGTAAATGGCGAAATTAATGCACTTTCAGATATAGAAACAATTAGTTTAGAGCTTATTTTTGCGGATATGGATATTATCAATAAAAGAATAGATAGAGTTACAAAGCTTGCTAAAGCCGATAAATCAGCAGCGGCAGAGCTTGAAGTTTTAGAAAAGTTGAAAGAAAATCTTGATAAAGGTATTCCTGCAAGACTTGTAGAGCTAGACGAGGAAGAGCAGCTTCTTATTAAGGATATTTCACTTTTGAGCAAAAAACCTGTTATCTATGTTGCTAATTTGTCTGAAGAGGACTTTTTAAATGATATTTCAAATAATATTGAGCTTTCACATATTATAGAGCTTGCAAAAACTGAAAAAGCTCAAGTTCTTCCTATCTGTGCAAAGATTGAAGAGGATATTTCTTCACTTTCAAAAGAAGAAAAGATAATGTTTTTAAGCGATTTAAAATTAGAACATTCAGGGCTTGATAGATTAATTGAAAAAAGCTATGAGCTATTAGGACTTATTAGTTACCTCACAGCAGGCAAGCAGGAAGTTCGTGCTTGGACAATTAACAAAGGTACTAAAGCTCCTGGTGCTGCCGGAAAAATACACTCGGATTTTGAAAAAGGCTTTATAAGAGCAGAGGTAATTTCTTATAACGATTTAATCGAGAACAAGACAATGACAGCTGCAAAAGAAAAAGGACTTGTTCGCAGTGAGGGTAAAGAATACGTGATGCAAGACGGAGATGTGGTTCTTTTTAGATTTAACGTGTAAAATTTGAAAAAAAGTCAAAAATTTTCTAATTTAATATTGACATAGCTATAATAATATGATATATTATTGTAGCATCAATTGCGGGTGTAGTTCAATGGTAGAACTCCAGCCTTCCAAGCTGGTCGTGTGAGTTCGATTCTCATCACCCGCTCCAAAGATTGTCAGCTGAGGCTGGCAATTTGTATTTAATTCTAAATGTGCGCCCGTAGCTCAGGTGGATAGAGCAATTGCCTTCTAAGCAATGGGCCAGGAGTTCGAGTCTCTTCGGGCGCACCAATTGTAAGCTGTAATTTGAAAATGAAATCCTCTTTGTTATCGATTTTTTATGATTTGTAATTCTAAAGATTTTGTAAGTTTGAAGAATTTTTAATCCTAAAGTTTTTTTATTCTAAAGATTTTATAATTCCAAAGAATTTTGAAATTTTTATTTACAGTAATTTACATTATTTTAGCTATCTTGCAAACGCAGCTTAGCTAATAATTTTTTATGGTGGGTATAGCTCAGTTGGTTAGAGTACCAGATTGTGATCCTGGGTGTCGTGGGTTCAATTCCCATTACCCACCCCATAAATTAAAAGACAGTCTTTTTTAAGACCGTCTTTTTTTTCGTCGTTTTCTGTGCTGTCTTTTTTAAAGTCATAAACACCCCACTTCCTATAAAAACCTTTTGTTTATTTAATTATTATCTGCATTTCTATTCTTATAAAGAATAAACTCATATGCCAGAAAAACATAAATCTTATAAAAAGCATACAATATTAACAATAAAATTCTAAATACATAAAAAATATTAGTAAAAG
>JAVVYT010000005.1:0-22205 GCA_036650995.1 Clostridia bacterium
ATTTTTCTTTAAAATCATAAGCTCGTTTTTCTTTAAACTATAAACTAATCTTCTTTAAAACACAATCCATTTTTTAAAATTCTAAACTATTTTTCTAAAAACGCAATTAAGTTTTCTTAAAATCATAAACCACTTTTTTAAAACATAATTTTCTAAAAATATAATTTTTTAAAAATGTAATTTTTTGACATCCCAAGCTGATTTTTTTTTAGAAATATAAGCTGATGAGATTTGTCCAAATACCGCTTAATGTAAAGATAGCGGGCAGTGTGAGCATAGCCGTGCCATATAGTTTTGGGTTTATACTATTTTTTATCCTAAATGGTCCCATAATTGCTACAAGCGGATAGACAAGCGGTAGTAAATACCTCGCACTAACCCCGGCAATTGTACTGCTACCAACCGCTGTAAAGCTTACGTAAAGCGATGTGCAGACTAAAACCACTGTAAATAAATAAATTATAAGAAACCATATTTTATTTTGAATTTTGCATACATTTTTATCAAGTTCACTTCTATCGGTAAACATAGCAATGACAACAAGGCAAAGGTATGGAAGATAGCATTTCAAAAAGCCGATATACCCAAACCCAACAACGACGCCAACGCCATTCTCAAGACTAATATAATCTTTAATAAAGTTAAATAAAATACCCGCATATTGCAAAGGATTTGTTAAAATAAATTTAACCTGTGCCATCGAGTCGACCCCGGCTCCGCCCCTAACATCTCCGCCACCGGCACCGCTAAAGACGAATGGTAACAGAAAACTTATCAGCACTAAAACAGAGCAGGCAATCGTCGCTATTCTAAATAAGTTTAACTGTTTTATGTTTTTAAATTTTTCCTTTTTAAAGAGCAAAAGCAGAAGAATTAGCGGAAAGTAAATCGCTTTAGGCCCTAGCCCAACTAAAAACGCACCTAGCATAATAATAGCATTATTAAGGGTGATAGGCTTGTCTTTATCCTGAAGTTCGCCGATAAAGTAAGCAACTGCGAACATTAAAAAGCCATTTACCCACCAGTCGTAATTAATGGTGGCGGAGTATAAAATAGCCATTGGAAACAGTGCCACTACCGCAAGAATTATCTTCCCGGACTTTAATTTTTTCATTCCAAAATAAATGAGGAACGAATAGATAAGCACGTTTATAAGCCGTCCTAAAATAAATATAATGTTATATGGCATTTTAAATAGCTTGCCGACAAAAATCATAATAGACGTTGGCAGATGCCCTATTCTATTGTAAGACGGTATTATTCCAGTCGATTTTATTACATTTACGTCATCAACAATCTCGCCTGCATTCGCGTTATTTAGTGCGTTGCTCGCCTTTAGCTCTTTTAAATCGTAGACGTTTGCAAGACGCATATTATACTGTGCAACATCTGTTTTTGTAATACTATTTCTGTTATATGAAAAGTCGGTGATAGCCATTCTATAATGAATTTGCTCGTCATAAGTGCTATAAACTGTCGGCTGAAGGCAGGTCGCCAATATACCACCTAACACTAGACTGATTACTAAAAATAGCACTTCTATCTTGAATTTACGTGCTTTTAAAATTAAAATAACTGCTAGCAAAATAAGTCCGACACCGACATAAAAAATCACTCTAAATACGTTAAACTGCTTTGTATTATCTAGCTGTATACTCTTTATAATAGTCCCTTTATTTGGTGCAATTATAGAGCAGTTATCAGCTTTATCTGCAAGGTTATATGAAAATTTATAGAGGTCTTTATTGTAATTCCAGTGGTAAATATCCCCTCTTGTATTTTCAGTATTTATGCTCTTTTTGGAGTTTTGAGCTATAAGTGGCATATACTTTTCATTCTCTAGCTGTACTCTAAGAGCCTTTATAAATCCACCTTTTAAAGGGATTTTAGCATTGTCTTTATTTGAAACTAAACTTCCGTTTGCATCTAAATCAAAGTCGGCATTTTTAAGCTCTGCAAGGTTAAATTCTGAAACTTCGCCTTTATTTTCCATCTTGCTATAACTTATATTTTCATAGATAAACTCGGTTAAAAAAGCTAGTAAAACTACCGCTAAAATCATTGCCATAACTTTGCAAATTTTTATTTTATTATTTTTAATGTTAGTAAATAAAAGTAGGAATTTATTTTTAAAGCTTTTAAAGATATTAAATTTATAAAACAATATAAAGATTACAATTAAAATGCAAAGAAGAAAATCTAGCTGAAATAAAACCTTCATATTACTCAAACAGCTAAGTGAAGTTGCTTTGAAAATTAAACTATTATCCTTGTTTTCGTTATTTATCGTTAAAAACATCTCATCAGAATGAGCATTATTTTTATTAAGTGCCACGGCATTTTCGCTAGTGCTTAAAGCTGAAATTCTAGCTTTAATCGCTTTGCCTTTAGTAGTTGGCTCTTTATCAAAATTAAAGGTTATGTAACTTTTATCTTGGATATTACTTATCTTTTGCTCGGATTTTTTTATAAGCTCGTTTGTTTTAGCGTCAAACAGCTCTACTTTAAAATCACCGCTACAATCAGTTTTTCCAAAGGTCGAAACTTGAAAAGAAAGCTTTAGAATGTTTTTACTAAAAGTAAAATTTTGGGTTATTTCATTACCTTGCGAAAAGCTTACAAAGCTACCGTCGGTGCTATTATTTATAGGGTATTCGTTAAATCTAGTGTTGTTTAAATAGAATAACCCTGCAATGTTTATTATAAAAATAACAGATATTAAAATCGCAAAATTTCGTATATTTTTCTTTTTAAATATCATTTTTAACTTCTCAAAAACTTTCTATTAATAATTGTACAGCTCTAAAACTTGCTCTTCTATACTGTTCCAGTCACGACTTTTAGCGGTATTTATTCCGCCTTCAATAAGTGTTTTACGAAGCTCTGCGTTTTTACAGATTTCGTTTATCGCATTTACAGCGGCATCTAAATCGCCACGTTTATATAACATACAGTTTTCATT
Source organism: Clostridia bacterium (assembly GCA_036650995.1). Taxonomy (GTDB): domain Bacteria; phylum Bacillota; class Clostridia; order Oscillospirales; family SIG519; genus JAVVYT01. The sequence goes on from JAVVYT010000005.1 coordinate 2,963, forward strand.
GTCAACTAGATACTCAATGTTGCCCTCGTTTGGTGCTACCACTGCTATTCCGCCTGTTGCCATCATTTCAATTGGTGGATATGAAAAGCTCTCTAGCATACTTGATTTAATTAAAATATCGCATTTTTCGTAAATAGATGGCACATTATCATACGGGATTTTATGGAAAAATCTGTCTACCCTGTACCACTCTTTTGGCTCGCCTTTATATGACATATACCAAACTTCAAATTTTTCTTTGTCTAGTTTATTTATTATCTTAAAGCTCTCATCAACATTTTTATAGTAATCCTCACTGTTGCCCTCAACTAAAATGCGGATTTTACCTTTGCTAAAATCACGTGGTACCGCTTTAAATCTAGAAATATCAATGCCATTAGGTGCGTATGCTGACTCTTTTCCAAAATCGTCTAGTAGCCACTGCTGACACCATTTTGAAATTGTTATCATATTAATATTATCGTTACAACAGTAGGTTGCGTTTGCCATTACCTTTAGATATTCACCGTCATCATAGAAGTTAGTTTCAAAATTTTGTACAAAATAATATTTTTCTATTGCGTTTTTATAAATTTCAACATAATCTAAAGTCGCCCATAAAGTGGCTACCATTTTATCAATTCGTCCATGGCATACTACTTTTTTATTCGATAAACAGAATATCTCTTCGCCATTTAAAAGAACATTATCGTCCTTGTCGTCCTCGTTTATAACAAGAATGTCATACCCTTGTTTTCTAAGGATAAGTGCGTGTTTCATTACAACTAGTATCCCACCGCTAACGTTTGTTGATGGCACTACAAATGCAATGTTTTTTGTCATCTGCGATTTAATATAATCTGCAAACTTCTTGCCGGTATAGATAGTAACACAGTTTTTGCTTACGTAGTTATACGCATTGTTTGCAATCTGATGCCTTACCGCTTTTTTGGCAATTAATAGTTTTAGGCAAACATACCATTCTTCGCTGTTGCTACATAAAAAGCCTGTTTCACCATTTTTAATTATATCTTTCATTGCCCCTACATTGCTAGCTACTGTAATTACCTTAACAAGCGATGCCTCGGTCCATTTATTCTCAGATTTAGCCTCGTTAAATATGCTATCTTCAAGTGGCGCTAAGTTTATATCAACACTCGCTATTAATGACGGTAGCTCTTTATAATCAACAAATCCTCTAAACACAACCCTGTCTTTAAATGGTGTAAGTGCGTCGGGTAGAGAAATTTCTCCGATTAGGTGAAGCTCTAAATTTGGAAACTCCTCCATTAATTTAATTAGTATCGGTAAAATAAGCTCAAAATCCGCATTGTGCGTAATGCTACCGCTAAAATAGCCGATTTTCACCTTGCTATTGTCGTGCGTTACCTCTAAAAGAGCCTTGTTTGATAGCATAACCATTTCATTTGATGCAACATTTCTATTTACATATACCGATGGTACGTAGTTTAAAAGCTCGTCTTTTAGCCTTTTCGTTGTCGTTATTGCACTGTCGCACATTAAAAGTGTCTGACGAATTCTATTAACTCCGTCATCATATAATGCTCTTTCTTCTGCCGACATTGTGTCTAGGTGCTTTATCGTCTTTGTGTATTTTTCGTCTATTACAAGGTCGTCAATGTCAAAGATAACCCTCTTGTTGTATTTTTTAGCCATAGTAATAAAATCACGAACAGTGTCGGTGATAGGACATCTGAAAAAGATAAATACTCTAAAGTTTTTAATTAACTCCATCGTTAAAGATTGACTCTCAATAACTCTTGAGGTAAGCCCACCAGCGGCTAACTGCTCTACTTGATGCTCTACTCTGTACCTCGTAGGGTGCGATAACGTACAACCATTAATGAATAATACGTCCATAAAAACTTGGTTTGGTCTTACGCTTTCAGTGTGAAAAATCTTGTTTCGCAAAAAATATGCAAGCCTTTTTATATATCCTAAAAAACCCTCTTCTTTAATTACCGCTTTTGACTTCGAAACAATAGCATTTACACTTCTCATATTTTTTCCACCTTTTGTATTAATGATTTATTCTATACCCTTTTTTAAAATGCCTTTTTCTTAAAAATGCCTTTTCTTAAAATTGCTTTTTTTCTAAACTCTCAGTTTTTTTAAAGCCATTTTACTTTAAAGCCCATTTTTTAAAACGCATATTTATTGGAGTTCGTAGCTGGCGTTTGGGTTATAGCAGATATATCCGCTTTTATTTAACTGCTTTGAAAGCTCCATTACCGCTGTATCAAGCGACTGGAACAGCTCTCTTTTTATCATAAAGCAATCTTTTTTTATGCTTGTAATATCAAAAGTATAACACATTCTGCCAAAATAGCCATACTTTGTATCGTCTAGTGCATTGTAGATATACTCGGCATTTTCGTCTTTGTTCATTCCTCTAGAAAATGGCGGAATTATAAGGTCACCGTTTTCATCAGTTCCTCTTATCGTAACAGCCGAAACATCTTCTCTTTGCGCATACTCTAACATCTGCGTTAAAAATCCTTTTGATGTTATTATAACATTATCTTTTATAAATGCAATATATTCACCATAAGTTTTTGAATATCCAGACGTCATAACTGAAATCTTATTGCTCTTTTGCAAAATCTCTTCGTAATTCGTGTCTTTATGTGGCACTAGCAAGATGTTAAAATTGTTATAATCAGCATTTTCTACAATGCTCTCAATAGTTTTTGATAGCATTTCAAGGTCGCCTGCCGACTTTATTATGATAGTAATCTGCGGAGTTCCCACTATATCATAGTTTATCCGATATATGTTAGGGTGCGCCTCGCTACTCGTTATCCCGGCTTTTATCCCCTGCCTGTTTAGATGCGCTAGCACTGCGTTTTGCCCTGCAACTACTGTATATTCTTTAATCGACGGGTCTTTTGCAACCGACGTTTCGCTAATTCTCCAATGGTATAGTATCATCGGTATATGCACTATTTTACTTGCGTGTTCTGATAATCTTAAAACAAAATCGTGATCCTGTGAGCCGTCAAAATCACTGTTTAACGGTCCTGCTTTTAAAATAAGCTCACGTTTGCACACTGTAAAATGGCAGATGTAGTTGTTTGCACGAAGATTGTCTATACAAAAATCCGGCTTGAAGTATGGGTCAAAAGTATTGCTGTCGTCATTTGTAAACTTATCCTCATCACAGTATAAAAAAGTCGCCCCGGTGTTGTTGATAGTTTTCATATACTCAAATAATGCTGATGGCGCTAAGGTATCGTCATGGTCTATAAAGCCAATATAAGAGCCTGTAATCATCTTAATTGCCTCGTTTGTATTCGCTGAAATACCATTGTTTTTCTCGAGTTTTTTATATCTAATTCTAGGGTCGTTGTATGAATTTATAATGTTTACAATATTAGTTTCTTTGTCTGAGCCGTCTGCTAGGCATAGCTCAAAATTAGTGTACGATTGGTCTAATATCGACTCTATAAGGTCACGCAAATAATCGTCCGGCGTGTTGTAAAGTGGGCAAACAATGCTAAACTTTTCAGGGTGCTTGAAAACAAGCTTGCGTTGATATAATAACTGCTCGTTTGTAACTAAATTATCTTCGGTAAAATCTTTGTAGGTTTTCTTTAGTTTGTTGTTACCAAAAAAGTTGCTAAACGTTGTGCCTAAGCCATTTTTGGCAATTAAAGCTTTTGCGTTAGTTAGCTTGTCTAAAAACTTGTTGCCACTAAGCCCTTTGGTTATCGCTCTTCCGGGTGAGGTTACTTTCCAGCAGATAGAATTTTGCATTTCATCAATTACTTTATTCTGCTGTGAAATTTTATCGGTGTATTTTGCAATTCTGCCTTTTAGATGTATTATGTATTTATCCTTTTGCTCTTTTTCGTACATCTCAAAATAATCTTTTGCGGTGTCATCATTTTTATCTGATGCCTCTAAAATATAACAGCTGTCAAAAAAACTCTTCGCTGTTTTAAAATCCTTTAAAGGTGTTGGTAAATTTTTGTATTCCTTTGTAAATGTGGCAAACTCTTTAAGAGGATAAAAACTGCTATTGTAAAGAAATCTGCTTTGCGGTAGGGTGTTTATTACCTCTTCTTTTGTATAAACTATCGCTTCGGAATTGTCTGAAATCTGCGTCTTTCCAAGCTTATCTTCTATTAAAAATAATAGCTTGCCATTTTCGTTTAATATCGATTTTAAAAATGAAATAATCTCTATAAGCGGTGTTTTGCACTCTAGGTTTTCTATTATTATATAATCGTACTTTTTAGTCGCCTTGAAAAAATCTATCGTAGTTGCTACTACCTCTAAATTGTTAATTGAAGAAAGTCGCTTAGCTATCGCTCTAGCTTTCCCCTCTGAACGCTCAAGGCAGGTAACCTCTTTTGCTATTTTGCATAAAAACGTTGTGATAGCTCCTAAATCTCCGCCAAGCTCGAGGACTGTACATTCTTTTTTGAAGGGGTACCAGTTAATTATCTTTTCACGTAAATTAGATAGGTGGTAAAATACCTCCCATCTATTATCTTTCTCTATTATTTCATTGTACGCTAAAGGTAAGTTACTATTGATATAGCCTATAACCTCTTTTTCAGCAGAGCTTATCTCCACTATATGCTTTTCACCTACATAGTCTAAATTTATAACTGCCACTTTTTTAAACCCTCCAAATTTGGTTTATTTTAGCTGTCTTTTTTTATTTAAAAAAATCCGTCTTTAAAATTTCATATCTTAACTTTTTTAAATTTTTCTTTTTTTAAAACCCTTGCTCTACCTTTAAAAATAAAGCCTGCATTCTTTAAATATATCTTTTATCTCTAAAAAATTTAAAGCTTATATGCTTCTGATTGATTCTATTGTTTGGGCGGTTATTGGCTTGTCGCTTGCGTCTACTTCTGCATTGGCTATTTCATCAACCACGTCAATACCCTCTATAACCTTGCCGAATGCTGCATACTCACCGTCTAAAAATTTACCGTCTTTGTGCATTATGAAAAACTGAGAGCCGGCAGAGTTTGGCATTGACGACCTTGCCATTGAGATAACTCCACGCAAATGTGAAATATCATTTTTTATGCCATTCTTAGAAAATTCTCCGGTAATATTATAACCAGGGCCTCCCATTCCAGTGCCATTAGGGCAACCGCCTTGAATCATAAATCCGTTTATAACACGATGAAAAATAAGTCCGTCATAAAATCCTTCGTTTGCTAATTTCTCAAAATTTGCAACAGTAATTGGAGCTACCGCTGCGTTTAGTTGTAGCTTTATTTTTTTGCCGTTTTGCATTTTTATCTCTATCATAATTGTTACCATATCTTTCTCTAAAATTAAATATAAATTATTATGATAATTATATCATATTCTATTGGCTTTTTCAACTAAAAAATCTCATAAAAATGTATTATCTTCCCGTTAAAAGTATCAATTTAATAATTTTCATTTTTTTACAAATTAGTAAGAAAATTACCTTGTATTCTCTGTTTTTTGTGATATACTAATTAAAGACGCAAAAATATTTTAAACAGTTTTTTTGTGGTTTATATCTTCAAAATAAATTTTAACAAACTAAATGAAGTTATCATATTATAAATTTAAAAGGAGTTTTTGTATGGGTTTAAGTGAACAACAACTATTATTTTTTAAAGACTCACTAGACGAGATTTGCAAGGTAGACAGGGTTTTGCAGATGGGCTCATTTACTCAGCATGGAAACGTTTCCTGCCTTCATCACAGTATTTCTGTTGCATACGTAAGCTATGCAGTTGCTATAAAATTTCACCTTAAAGTAAATCTTAAATCCCTTATTAAAGGTGCTTTGCTTCACGACTTTTTCCTTTATGACTGGGAAACTGAAAAGCTAAATCCTATGCGTCACCTTCGTATTCATCCGCATATCGCCCTTGAAAACGCATCAGCTTACTTTTCTATTAGTGACGTTGAGCGAGATATTATTGTAAAACATATGTGGCCAATAGGTCTTGGTATTCCTAGATATTTAGAGAGTTTTATTGTAAATATCGCTGATACCTCCTGCGCTGCTTTTGAATTTATGCACGTATTCTCTTCCTTCAAAGGCCTTGCAAAAGTTTTAAACTAACTTTAAAAAGTTTCAAACTAGCTTATTTTAAAACAGACTTATTTCAAAACAAACTTATAATACAAAAACGGTTATAGTTCTCATACTATAACCGTTTTTTTTAATTTAATAATATTCATTTTCAGTTTTTTACTTTTTCATTTTTAAACTCTAACTTTTTTCATTTTTAAGCTTTCGAGTTTTAAACTTTTAAAAAATCTTTTTATTATAGTTCAACAACTGAATGAATAGGGAGTTTGGTAAAATTTGAGCCTAAAAGACCTTTGATTTCGCCTAGTAAAACAAATGCTTTAAGGGTAGCTTTTGAGTCCTTTACTAGTGTTTCAATCGCCATTACAGTTCCGCCCGTTGCCAAAATATCGTCTACTGCCACTACTACATCGCCTTCTTTTAGGGCATCTTTATGGATACAAAGAGTTTCCGTATCGTACTCTAAGTCATATGTAACGGTATTTGTTTCTCTTGGAAGTTTCTTCGGCTTACGAACTGGCACAAAATTATATCCCCCACGCACTGCAATAGGACAGCCAAAGCAAAAACCACGAGCCTCAGGTGATACTATATGCGTAACATCAGGATAGAGCTTTTTAATTATCGAAAGCATCTCATCAATTGCATAGTTATACGCCTCAGCGTTATTTAACATCGGGGTAATATCCTTAAATAAAATACCACTTCTAGGGTAATCTTTAACGTTTACTATTAGTGAACTTAGCTCTTTTTTATCCATTATTTTTTTCTCCTATAAATTAATTATATATCTAACACTATCTGCTCTTTTTGTTTATCCTCTGCCCTTAAAAAGCTACCTACTGCCGGGATATTTTTGGTTTTATAATAATCAGCATTGCAAAAAGTATCCTCTTCCAAAGCTTCTGCTTTTTCGAGGTAGTTTTTCCCACGCATTGTAAGTGCTTTAATGCCCTGAGTGCTTTTAGTCGATTTTGGAGCTACTAGTGCTGTGTTTAATACTAGCACTTTGCCATTAGTGGCATAAAGGGCAATGTTTATATCCTCTATTATCTGGAAGAACATAACCGCCTCGTCTTTTGCTGAAAACGCATTTATAAGCTTTTTGCGATTAGTCTTAGTTTCATACGAAGAGAGTGGCACTTTAGACACACGACCTGTTTTAAAAGCTATTATAATACTGCCGACATAATCAGTTGTAGCGGCTACAAACAGAAGATTTTCATTCTCTTCAAACTCTAGAATAGTAGCTACAAAATCCCCCATAACACTAGCTTTCACATCAGCAAAGTCACTCATTTTAGCTTTATACACTTGACATTTATCGGTGAAAAATAAAAGCTCTGTGCGATTTGTAATACTTAGTGACTGGGAAATTTTATCCCCCTCTTTTAGCTTTTGCTCGCCACCCATTCTAAGCGATAGCGGTGTTATCTTCTTTAGATATCCGCTCTTTGTTATAAATAAATTAACCGGGTAATCTTCGATATTTTCCTGCTCTACATACTCTTCCACTTCGTGTTCACTTATAATATCGGTGCGACGTGGCTTTCCATATTTTTTAGAGATTGTAGTTAGCTCTTTTATTATAATATTGCGAACTTTCGCTTTGCTAGCTAGCGTTTCCTCGATGTTTTTTATATCATTTACTAAATCATTAGTTTCTGCTATCTTCTTTAAAATGTACTCTTTATTAAGGTTACGAAGCTTTATCTCTGCTATAAACGTAGCCTGAATTTCGTCTATCCCAAAACCTATCATAAGGTTAGGAATTACTGCATTTTCTTCCTCAGTTTCACGTACTATCTTTACCGCTTTATCAATATCGAGTAAAATAAGACGTAGTCCCTCTAGTAGGTGATATCTATCTTTTTTCTTGCATAAATCATAGTAAAGTCTGCGACGAATACACTCCGTGCGAAAGGCTATCCACTCGGTAAGAATTTCACGCACGCCAAAAACTTGCGGTGTATCTGCTATTAAAATATTAAAATTACAGCCAAAACTATCCTCTAGCGACGTTTGCTTATATAGCTTTTGCATTAGCTTATCATAGTCAACACCACGTTTAAGGTCTAACACTAGCCTCATACCGCCTAAGTCGGTTTCATCTCTAATATACGATATTTCTTTTAAACTCCCTGATTTTACAAGCTCTACAATCTTGTCTGCTATCGCCTCAATTGTAGTAGTGTATGGAATTTCGGTAATCTCTATTACATTTGCTTTTTTATCATAGTTATATTTTGCACGGATTTTAAAACTGCCCCTGCCGGTAGCGTAAATATCCCTCATTTGCTTGTCTGAAAAAATTATACTGCCACCTGTTGAAAAGTCAGGCGCTATAAGGGTTGAGGAAATATCATGCTCTGGATTTTTTATAAGCTCTATTGTGGTATTACACACTTCTATTAGATTAAATGAACAGATTGAACTTGCCATTCCTACCGCAATTCCCATATTAGAGTTTACTAGTATATTAGGAAAGGTAGTCGGAAGTAGCCTTGGCTCCTTTGTTGAGCTGTCATAGTTATCTACAAAATCTACTGTGTCGCTGTCAATGTTTGCAAAAATCTCATTACAGATAGGCTCTAGTTTTGCCTCGGTGTAACGTGCTGCCGCATATGCCATATCCCTTGAATAATGCTTGCCAAAGTTACCTTTAGAGTCCACAAATGGAAGTATTAACGCATCATGACCACGAGATAAACGCACCATAGTTTCATATATCGCCTGATCACCATGCGGATTTAATTTCATCGTTTGACCTACTATATTAGCAGATTTTATCCTCGATGTGCCAAGTAACCCCATTTTATACATAGTATAAAGTATCTTCCTGTGCGACGGTTTAAAACCATCAATCTCTGGAATTGCACGAGATACAATAACACTCATAGCGTATGGCATATAGTTTTCGGATAAAGTATCGGTTATTTTTTGGTCGGTAGAATATTCACCCATTAATATTGTCCTCCTTTATTCTATATCGGCAAGCTCTAAGTACTTAGCGCCATTTTCGGTAATGTACTGTTTTCTGCCCTCTAAATTGTCCCCAAGTAGTATATCAAACATATTAGCAGTCGCTACCGCATCGTCTGTTACAACACGAATTAAACGACGAGTTTTAGGATTCATCGTTGTTTGCCACATCATTTCAGGCTCATTTTCACCAAGTCCTTTAGACCTTTGGATATTATATTTCTTGTCCCCTATCTTCTCTACAATCTCCTGCTTTTCCTTTTCGGTGTAGGCGAAGAAAACCTTGCTACCACTTGTAATTTCAAATAGTGGTGACTCGGCTATATACACTCTGCCCTCACGTATTAAAGTCGGGGTTAGTTTATATAACATCGTTAAAATAAGTGTTCGGATTTGAAACCCGTCAACATCGGCATCGGTACAGATAATAACCTTGTTCCACCTGAGTGAATTTAAGTCAAATGCATTAAAATCTTTCGTTTTAATCTCTACGCCACAGCCTAGTATCTTTATTAAATTAGTAATAATTTCACTCTTTAAAATCTTATCATACCCGGCTTTAAGGCAGTTTAAAATCTTACCACGCACTGGCATTATAGCCTGAAACGAGCTATCTCTACCAAGCTTACACGAGCCTAAAGCTGAATCTCCCTCTACTATATAAAGCTCTCTTATCGATAAATCCTTGCTCCTGCAATCGACAAACTTTGCAATTCTATTTGTAATGTCTAGCGAGGTGGTGAGCTTCTTTTTAATGTCCACCCTCGCTTTTTCTGCGTTTTCTCTTGAACGTTTGTTAATCAGTACCATATCAGCAATTTTGTCTGCGTCGGCTTTTTTCTCTTTGAAATATATCTCTATTTGATGCTTTAAAAAAGCTGTCATCGATTCGGCTATGAATTTATTTGTAATGGATTTTTTGGTTTGGTTTTCATACGAAGTTTGGGTTGAAAAAGAATTTGTAACTAAAATTAGGCAGTCGGTTACATCTAAAAAAGTGATTTTACTCTCGTTTTTAGTGTATTTGTTGTTCTCTTTTAAATACCTGTCTATCTCGGTTACAAAGGCACTTTTTACCGCTTTTTCGGGTGAGCCACCATGCTCTAAAAAGCTGGAGTTATGGTAATACTCGAGTAGTTGCACCTGATTTGAAAAGCAAAAGGCTATCTGCATTTTTAGCTTATACTCTGCCATATCCGCTCTGTCTTTTCCGCTTCTCTCACATCTGAAATCCATAATCTCTGTAAGCGCTGTAAGGTTTGCCACCTCTTCTATATAGTCTACAACACCGTTTTCATATAAAAACTCTTCGGTGTCAAAAGTGTGCTTTTCATTCTCTATTTTAAGGATAAATTTAAGCCCTGCGTTTACTATCGCCTGCTTTTTTAAAATCTCTCTGAAGTAATCTACCGACACGTTAGTATCTGTAAAAACATCTAGATCCGCTTTCCAGCGAATTTTAGTGCCTGTAATGTTTTTCTCTATTGGTGTAGTTTTAAGTCCGCCAACATTCTCGCCTTTTTCAAAGTGTAGTTCATACTTTGTGTGGTCATAACAAATAGTGGCGTCCATATATAAAGAGGCGTACTGCGTTGCACAAAGTCCAAGCCCGTTAAGCCCTAACGAGTACTCATAGCTATCCCCTGTAATGTTATTGTACTTACCGCCTGCGTACATTTCACAGAATAAAAGCTCCCAATTATACTTCTGCTCTTTTTGATTAAAGCCTACTGGAATTCCTCTTCCGTTATCTTCTATCTCAACTGACATATCTAGGTATTTAGTAATTGTGATTTTATTGCCATGCCCCTCACGAGCCTCATCTATTGAATTAGAAAGAATTTCAAAAATAGAGTGCTGACAACCCTCAATACCGTCCGAGCCAAAGATTACCGCCGGGCGACGTCTTACTCTATCTGCACCTTTAAGTGCTGATATACTTTCTTCTGAGTACTGCTTTTTAGCCATTTTTAAAGCTCCTTAATCTCTATCATAACGATAAATAAAATAATAGTTATCTCTATTCTACACTAATTTTATACAAATTTCAATATTTTATAAGAAATTTGAAATACTAACTTTATAAGAGGTGATAATATGGACGATAAAATAACCGCAAATCTCGAGCTAAACCTTAAATACCTAAAAAATAAATTTACCCTAAATGAGCAGTTTTTTGTAAAACGCATTTTGGTTTTAAATACCCCTTGCGCTGTTTTGGTAATGGACGGTATGGTAAATAAAATCCAGGTGACAAAAAGTATCACCGACCCTTTAATCCACTCTAAAAACGTCTACTTTCCGCTACTAACCTACATTAAAGAAAATGGCGCTTTATCTGTCGATATCTGTGAGGCTACTACCTTTGATGTTTTAATAAACTTTCTTTTAAGTGGCTTTGCCATTGTCCTTGCCGATAACGAAAACAAGGCGTTAGCTATTGGTGTGCAAGGCTTTCCAATGCGTCAAGTGTCCGAAACCGCCTCTCGTACCGCTGTTCGTGGCTCTCGTGAGGGGTTTTGTGAGGTAATGGACTTAAATCTACCACTAATAAGACGTCGACTTAAAACGCCAAATTTAAAGGCTGAAATATCAGTTGTCGGAAGAACCTCTAAAACTCGCTACGCTATCTGTTATCTTTCGGATATGGTGTCCCCCGCCCTTGTTTTGGAGATTAGAGAAAAGATGAAAAAAATCGACCTTGACGTTGTTCTTGAAACAGGTAACATTCAGCCATTTCTAGAAAAAAGTCCGCTCTCGCTCTTCTCTGACATAGGCTACACCGAACGCCCAGACGATTTTGCCGGAAAACTTTCAGAGGGCAGAATAGGTATTTTACTAGACGGAACTCCGTATGCGCTTATAATACCTTTTTTATTTAGCGAAAATTTTCAGGGGATAGACGACTATTCGCAAAAATTCTACTACGCCTCTTTTATTCGTATTTTAAAATACATCGCCTTTTTCGTTGCCACTATGCTACCGGGAATTTTTGTTGCCATTGGAACGAGTGACTTTTCTGCTGTTCCCTTTGGCTTTTTAATTCAGATAGCAAAGTCCGAACAGACAACACCACTACCGCTAATGCTAGAAGCTATTTTTGTTTATATTTTTTACGAGATAATTCGTGAGGCAGGGATGAACTTACCAAAATCAATGGGTCACGCTGTGAGTATCGTCGGGGCAATTGTAATAGGGCAAGCCTCTGTTACTGCCGGGATTGTCGGCGGACCTATGATTGTAATTTTATCGCTAACTGTAATCTGCTCTTTTCTACTCCCTGATATTTTCATACCGACAACTATTCTTCGCTTTGGATATATTCTAGTCGGTGGTATCTTTGGACTTTACGGAGTTTTCATCTTGTTTTTCATTAGTAATATTTCAATGTGTGCTATAAATTCCTTTGGCATACCCTACACAGCGCCCATCTCGCCCTTTTCTTTAAAGGCAATGCGGGATACCTTTATCCGCACAAACTGGACGTATTTAGGCAAACGTACCGCTAAAATTCAAAATCTGGTTGGGAGTGAAAAATCTGAAAACAAAGATAAGTAATCTTCAGCTAATCTCTATTTTAATCTGCACTCGCCTTGTCTTTTTGCTTTCCTCTTTTTCCTTTTTAAACCTGGATTTTAACCTTTCTATCTTCATTTATCTTTTAGTATCTAACACCATTACAATATTTTTATTCTTTGTCTTTTCTAAAATCACCCTCCCTAAGGCTCTTTGCGTTTTTATCACCATTATAAGCATTGCCATTATTCTTTTTGTATCGCTTATATCTTTTAGTAGTGCTAGTTATAAGCTTAATTTGTTTTTTCTTATTTTCCTTTTTTTAGTAGCCGCTATTTACGGTGCGTTTCGTGGGATTGAAAGCATTTCACGTGTTTCATTTCTAATTGTAATAGCTTTTATTATCCTCTTTTCCCTATCTCTTTTAGGGTTTTTAAAAAACAATATCTACTATAACCTATCTAGTTTTTCCCTTAATATAAGCCCTTATTTTTTGGTTTTAAACGTAGGCTTTATCGAGGCTTTTATCTATTCTATGCTAAGAAAAAATATGGTTGGGGGAAATCTGCTCTTTATTTATTTTATAATAACTATTATAACCTCTCTATTTATAATCGCTATTATCTATGGTGTTTTAGGGAACGTTGCCACTAGCTACCCTTTCCCTTTTTTCTCTGCTTGTAGCGTTTCTAAGTCGGGTTTTATCCGCAGACTTGATGTATTTTTTAACTGCTTTTATATTCTAATTTCATTAATTACAGCCTCTAGTTTATTCTATATTCTAGCGTCACTTTTTAAAAAAGGAGATAAAAATGAAGAGCATTAAAAGGATATTTTGCGTTATAATGTCAGCCCTTGCTATTTTTTCTCTAACCGCCTGCTATAACAAAGGGATAAACGAAAAGGTAATTCTTCTTAGAATGGGGATAGATTATCTAGAAAATAGCTTTGTTTTAACCCTCAAAACATTAAGCCTTAATAGTATTGATACAGAAGATACGCTAACCCCCTCTATCATAACAGTAAAAGGTGACACCATTAAAACCGCTATTGATTTAGCTAAAATGCAGCTAGAGGCTAATATCTATTTTTCGCACGCAGACAGCGTTATAATAGGACTATCAGCGATAGACAGGCTATCTACCATTGCCGATTATTTAAACGCAAACAAAGAAGTTCGGTTATCGACAGCGATTTTTATCGGTGAAAGTGCAAAAGAGATATTATACAACGAAGAGGATAAAATTCATCCGCTAGACTTAATAGAGCGAATAGAAACCGCAGGGGATAAAATAACCGAGCTATTTGAGCTAAACCGCAAACTTGAAAATAACAAGAATTACACCCTACCCTACCTCTCTCTAGTGCAAAACGAGAATGGCAAAAAATACGCTATTCTAGACAAGACAGCGACTTTTTTAGGACTTAATCTTTTAGAAATCAATTAAAACTGAAATAACTCTTGACAATGTATTGTTAATATGATAAAACTTAATTAAAATAACTTAATATGGAGAATAAAATTATGATTAATTTGTACTACAAAAAAGAAAGCACAAATTGGAACGAAGCACTACCACTTGGAAATGGAAATCTTGGCGCTATGGTATATGGCAGAGTGCGTGATGAAATTATTCAGCTAAATGAAATCACCCTTTGGTCAGGCCACAAACAAGACGCAGACAATGAGGAATGTGCAAAACAGCTTCCTTTAATTCGTGAGCGACTTTTTGCTAAAGACTACAACGGTGCAAACGAGCTTGCCGAGAAATATATGATCTGCAAAGGTCGTGGCTCAGGCGAGGGCGGAACACTTCCCGACAAAGACTATGACTTACCATATGGCTACTACCAAACAGCCGGCGAACTTCACCTTGATTTTGATATTGGTGACATTACAAAATATTCACGCACTTTAAATCTAGAATCAGGTGTTATGAACATTGATTTAGGAATTCAGCAAAGAACTCATTTTTGCTCTTTTGCAAACAACGTAACGGTTAGTAAACTAGTAGGCGACATCTGCCTTGCTGCAACGTTTACCCGTGAAAATGTTACTGTTTCCTACACCAAAGACACGATAACAGCTAGCGAGGTTATGGACAAAGGCAAAGGCATCACCTACTGCACTATGATTAAATTTTTATCCGACACCGGCAGAATTTATAAAAGGGGCGACAGCATCGCAGTTGACAGCTCTGATGAACTATACATCTACATCACAACATACACCACTACATTTTCTACCAAAAGCCCTAAAACACGTTGCACTGAAACGATTAAAAAAGCAATAGAAAAAGGCTTTACAGCACTGCTTTACGAAAACATTGCCTATATAAAAGAGAGAATGACTAAAGCGTCTATCTCACTTCCGGGCAACAAATATACCAAAGTTTCGATAATCGACCGCATCAAAAAAATGCAAAAGGGCGACCTTGACAATGCCCTTGTTTCACTACTATTTCAGTATGGCAGATACCTACTTCTCTGCTCTTCAAACGACTCACTACCGGCAAATCTTCAGGGACTATGGGCAAACGAAATGCAAACACCATGGAACGGAGATTATCATATAAACATAAATCTTCAGATGAACTATTGGCACTGCGATACCGCTAATCTTTCCCCATGCTACGACCCTTACTTCAAGTTTTTAAAATTCGTTGCCGAAAATGGAAAGAGAACCGCAAAAGTTCAATACGACTGTCGTGGCTGGGTTGCACACACTATTGCAAACCCTTGGGGCTTTACTTCCCCTGGTGAACACGCTAGTTGGGGCTCTTTCATCTGTGGTGGTGCGTGGTGCTGTCTACATATTTTTGAGCATTATCAGTTTACAAAAGACAAGGATTTTCTAGCAGAATTCTATCCTATTATAAAAGGAAGTGCTGAATTTTTCGAGGATTTTCTCGTACGTGATCCAAACACAGGATATATGGTTACCGCTCCCTCAAATTCACCGGAAATTGCGTACCACATACCTGGTACTGATGATACTACCGCAATTTGTGCCTCCCCTACAATAGACAACAGCATTTTATATCAACTCTTTACCGACGTTAAAAACATAAGCGAAATTCTCGATATTGACAAAGAGTTTGCCGACAAAATGATAAAACTTAGGGATGAACTTCCTCCAATAAAAACAGGCAAGTATGATAGAATTATGGAATGGCAAGAAGATTATGAAGAAACCGACCCTGGTCATCGCCATATGTCACCGCTTATCGGTTTATTCCCAATAAATCTTATCACAAAATCAAAAACTCCAAAACTTTTTGACGGTTGCAAAGCGTTTATGAAACGTCGTCTTGAAAATGGTGGTGCCCCAACAGGTTGGAGCAAAGCTTGGTGTACTAACCTTTATGCACGTTTATTTGATGGTGATGAGGCGCTTGTTATGATAAACGAGCTACTTTCAAAATCCACTCAAAATAATCTTCTAAACACTCACCCACCATTCCAGATAGATGGCAACTTTGGCGTTTCCTCCGCTATCTGTGAAATGCTACTCCAAAGCCACGAGGGATTTATAAATATCCTCCCTGCCCTTCCTAAAAAATGGCATACCGGCTCTTATAGTGGTCTTGTTGCTAGAGGTGGCTACGAAGTATCCGCTATTTGGGATAATTGTCTTGTTACTTCTTGCACTATTTTGCCTAAATTTGACGGTGAAATAAAAGTATTTGTAAACAAGAAAATGCACACCATTTCAGCTACAAAAGACGAGCTTGTAATTGTAATTTAATAACCCCCCTACATTTTTACAACTAGAAATTTAATGTAATATAATATAAACCTTTTTCTTTTTACACTAAAAACCCTTACCCCATATTTTATTATACATTCCGAAAACTTACATAAAATTTAAAAAAGTTTTTACCTTTGTATTCTAAAAATTTTATAAAAAGAATTTGAAACTTTATATTCTTTAAATGGAATTTTACTTCATTACCTTAAAAATCTATAAAACAAAAGCTACCGAGTTTAAATTCGGTAGCTTTATTTTATAAAATAGTGTTTTCTTTATCTTCTGAAAAACTTTTAAAAAATGTTTCTCTTCATTTTCTGAAAATTTACTTTTTTATAGAATTTTAGATTTTAAAGATTTTAGCATATTTTACGCATTGTTTAATGCTGAAATATAATCTACAACGTCGCCAACGGTTTTTACAACCTCAACTTCGGTATCTTCTATCTCAATGTCAAACTCCTCTTCAATTGCCATTATAAGCTCAACTAAATCTAATGAATCTGCACTTAAATCGTCTATAAACGAAGTATCTTTAGTGATTTTATCTTTGTCAATTCCAAATTGCTCTGAAATTAGCTCTTTTACCTTTAAAAGAATTTCTTCTACCATATTATTCACCTCTTCTTTGCTCTCTAGTTAGTATCATATAAGAATATTACTTATTTTAAATAGATTTGTCAATAGATTTTCTGAAAAATTAATCTTCTATTAAAACTTTCATCATATATTTACGTGCTTTATCATAATCACTATACGATACAGTAGTGGTGTCTGGCATATCTAAATTTACTTTATCATCATTTGTGCTATTTAAAACTTTATCCATCTCTTTTGTAAGCTTGTCATATCTCTTCTTAGTTAACATCATTTCAAATGCAGTTTTAAGCTCCTCTGTCTTGCCTTTTTCTGCTAGACGAACGATTAGCTCATAATCTTCTATACCACGTTTTAACGCCTTGTAACGAAGTGATAACGCAGGATTACCTTGCTTGTCAAAGTAGATTAAATTACAATCACCGCCTGGGAAACCTCTAAAAGTACTGCTAGCTATTGGGTCTTTTAAAAATCCGTAGTAGCTCCAACGTAAAAATCCGTCCGCTTTAAATAGATAGGTTAAAAGTCCTATAATACGTGATTCTATCGGCTCAGAAAATACAAAGGTGTTTGGTCTTGTAGGTGTTAAACAAACATACCAAAGATATTTTTTATTATCTTTAACTTTTAGCTCCATCTTCTTTTCAAAAGGCTTAAACTCTTTGCATAAAACCTCAAAGCTTGGTGAGAAATCTGAAACGTCCTCGTATATTTCATCTAAAAAGCCGGCACTAGCTAGCGCTGATTTATACTTAAAGCTTGGTGTAATCTTATGAAGAACAGTAAGGCTCTCTTTGTAAACCTTTTTATCCTCAGGCTCGTCCGCTATAACCTTTACAATGTCAATTAGCTTTTGGTCGATAAAATACTGCTCGATAGCCTTTACATAGCTTTCGATATCAGCGCCTTTATCCATATATTTATAGGTGCCGTCTAGATCCTCATAACGAACACGAATAGCCTCAACAAAATCATCAGCTATCTTGCCAAAACCTAGTTTATCAGCACGCCAAATGCCTGTAAGTCCAAATATTTCTATCTCTTTGTCTATGCCATATTTAAAGCAGAGGTCAATGTATCTTTTTAAAACACTAAAGTCATACTCGAAGCCTTTTTTTGTGTTTTTAACTGAAATCATTGAATACTCAAATAGATTTTCTCCGCCTGTATTATCCATAAAGCAACGTTGACCTGACCATGGTGCTTCAGATACTATTGCGGTAACGCATTTTTGACCTAGCTCTGCTAGTGTTTTGATGTATTTTTCTATATACTCAAAATGCTCATCACCAAATAATGGAAGTTTAAGGCTACGTGCCATCATTGTATTTTGTTGCCATAAGTCCAAAAAGATTTTGTAATCTCTGTAATCTGGCATAGTGTATTTTAAGATATCTACCTTTAAAGTTTTGTTGAAAATTTCTTTTTCTGGTAGGAATATGCTGTTGTGGTATGCTTTAAGCTCAATCTCTAAGCTGTTTTCGCTGAAATCTTTTGGTATGTCTATTGAGAAAAATATGCTAGCTGGGATATCTTGACGCATTTCAACTATCTTGTCGGTAATAAACGCATCTGCAAAATAACCAGGGTTTCCGCCATGTGTCATTGCTATATGATTTACTGTAATTGGAAGTTTTGATGTTGCCGCTATTCTAACATTAGAAGTGTCTAAGTCGTGGGAGATAAATGGCTCTTTAGATACGTTTACAGCGGTATCCTCATCTGATACAACTACCATTTGAAATGCTACACTGCTGCCCTTTGCTGAAAATAGTTCTAGCTTATCATCGACAAGCTTTGTAATACTCATACGTGAGGAAAGCTTAAATCCCTCGGATTTTAGGTAAATTTTTGTTTTCATAATAAACATTCTCCTTTAATTTTTGGTTTATAAAATTGAATTATTATACTGAGTTGGTGTCATTCCTGTTTTGATTTTAAAATTCTTAGAAAAATAATGTACCGATGCAAAGGATAGCTTGTTTGCTATTTGCGTAAAGTTTAAAGAGGTTTCTCTTATTAGCCTTTTAGCCTCGTTTATCTTTAAATCATTATAATAATCGATAACTCCCATATTTTTGTTCGCCTTGAAAATTTGCTTTATGGTAGTACCACTCCTATGAGTATAATTGCAAATATCATTAAAGTCAATTCTATTATACAAATTTTCTTCTAAAAAGTTAATTATTTGTTCGGTGAGGTCTTTAGCACTCTTTTTTATCAATAACTGCGTTTCTATTTTCTCTTGTAATTCCTCACTCTCGCCTCTTCTTATAAGGTTAATTAATAGACTTTCTAAATTAATCTTTATCAGCTGACAAGCCCCAAACGGTGCTATTTGCCTTTTTTTAATCTGC
>JAVVYT010000006.1:0-21827 GCA_036650995.1 Clostridia bacterium
CTATAATCTTAGCATCTCCACCATTTTGGTTAAATGCTTTTTCAGTATCATACTCGCAGTTAGTTCCCGGGAATACAGGGATTACAATTTTAGGCTTTGCCACTTTTATAGTAGCAGATTTTGTAAATTTTTGATTATATGAGATTTTAGGTGCTTTTATTTGACTTGTTTTAACATTGGTTTTATAAACCTTTTCAAGAGGTTTTTCATATGCTTTTATCAGCTCATCAAGTGGTAACACAATATCTTTTATCGTGATTTCTTCTTTTTTAGAGGTTTTACCTATAAGGCTACCAAAGTCGATATCGGATTTACATTCTAAAACAAAATTTCCAAAATCGCTACTGAAAAGTTTGCTCTCATCAAAGTCTTTATCAAACTCGAAGCCGATTTTATTACCAAAGCTCATCTTAGAGATTGCCTCACAAACACCACCACTTGTAACTACAAATGAAGATAATACATTGCCTTTTAAAATTTCATTCTGCACGTTTTTATAAATAATACCAAGCTCTTCAAAATTCGGTAGGTTATTTTCATCTTTTGGAATTTCCACAAGATATACATTAGAATTTTCTTTTTTAAATTCAGAGCTTACAATTCTAGCTGCTTTTGAAACACTAACAGCGAACGAAACTAATGTTGGTGGTACATCGATATCCTCAAAAGTACCGGACATTGAGTCTTTACCGCCTATTGCACCATAGCCTAGTTTTACCTGAGCATACATTGCACCTAGTAGTGCCTCAAAGACCATACCCCAACGATTTTTATCGTTTTGTGTACGTGGGAAATACTCCTGGAGGGTAAGCCAAATTTTCTCTTTTGTGCCACCTGTTGCGATTATCTTTGAAACACTTTCAACAACAGCATACACAGCACCATGGAACGGACTTTTTTCAGATAGATACGGATTAAAACCATACGCCATTACAGAACAATCATCAGTATTACCTTTTGTTGGAATTTTAGCTACCATTGAATAGCTCGGTGATAGTTGATACTTTCCACCAAATGGCATTAACACAGTAGAGGCACCGATAGTGCTATCAAAATTTTCTACCAAGCCCTTTTGCGAACAAACGTTAAGGCTACTAACTGTATTTACAAAGTCCTCTTTAATATTAGATGTTTCTTTTTTAAATAAATCTTTAGTGTCCCTCTCTAAAACTGCTACATCGGTATATTTTGAGGCACCGTTACTATTTAGAAAATCACGACTTATATCGACAATTTTATTACCGCAGAAATTTAAAGTTAGTCTATTTTCATCAGTAACAGTCGCAATTATTGTAGCCTCAAGGTTTTCTTTTTTACAAAGTTCTATCATAAGATTTGCGTTTTCTTTAGCAACTACAACTGCCATTCTCTCTTGACTTTCGCTTATTGCAAGCTCTGTTCCATCTAGTCCTTCGTATTTTTTAGGAACAGCATCAAGATTTATCGTAAGTCCGTCCGCTAACTCTCCGACTGCAACACTTATTCCACCAGCGCCAAAGTCATTACATCTTTTAATAAGCTTTGTAACATTTTCATCTCTAAATAAACGCTGAATTTTACGTTCTTCTGGAGGATTTCCTTTTTGAACTTCTGCACCACAGCTCTTTATAGAATCGGTGGTATGGGATTTTGACGAACCAGTAGCACCGCCACAACCGTCACGGCCTGTTTTTCCACCAATTAAAATAACGATATCTGACGGGATAGGCTCACATCTTATTACATTTTTTTCAGGAGCTGCACCGATTACCGCACCAATTTCTAAACGTTTTGCTTTATAACCCTCGTGATAAAATTCGTTTACAATGCCGGTTGCTAAACCTATTTGATTACCATATGAACTATATCCATTAGCAGCACCTAGCATAATCTTACGCTGAGGTAGTTTGCCTTTTATAGTGTCATTGTATGGTGAGGCAGCGCCTGTAACTCTCATAGCTTGATATACATAAACTCTACCTGAAAGTGGGTCACGAATAGCTCCGCCAAGGCAGGTAGCAGCACCACCAAAAGGCTCAATCTCCGTTGGGTGATTATGCGTTTCATTTTTAAACATTAATAGGTAATCTTCTATTTTACCATCTATCTCGACTTTTATTTTAACCGAGCAGGCATTTATCTCATCTGATAAATCAAGGTCCGGCATTTTATTTTGTGATTTTAAATATTTCATACCGATAGTTGCTATATCCATAAGACAGATAGGTTTATTTTTTCTATTTAAATCTTCTCTAGCTGTAATATAAAGATCATACGCTTCTTTAATATAGCTAGGGGCTATCTCTACCTTTTCGATATTAGTTGAAAATGTAGTATGTCTACAATGATCCGACCAATAGGTATCTATCATACGAATTTCTGTGATGGTAGGGTCACGTTTTTCAGTATCTCTAAAATACTGTTGACAAAATTTAACATCTCCTAAATCCATTGCAAGTGAGTAATCTGATAAAAACTCAGAAAGCTCCTCTTCTGACAACGTTATAAATCCGTCTATTGTAGCAACAGTAGTCGGTGTTTTGTAGTTGTCTTGTAGGCTATCGTAGGTGTTTAAAGAGGCTAGTCTTGCCTCGACTGGGTTTATAAGATATTCTTTTATTGTTTCTATATCAATATCATTTAAGTTGCCTTTTAAAAGATAAATAGTAGCACTTTTTACAATAGGACGTTTATTTTCAGTCAACAAACTAATACACTGCGCACAAGAATCGGCACGTTGGTCAAACTGCCCCGGCAAAAATTCAACAGCGACTACTGAATATCCATCGAAATTTAAAACGTCCGATACATCATCAACGGTAGGCTCTGAGAAAATTGTTACCTTTGCTTTTTCAAATTCTGCTTTTGATATTCCCTCTACATCATATCTATTTACAATTCGGATTGTATCTAACCTTGCAATACCAAGGTTTTGCTTTATGTCCTCTGCTAAATTCTCTGATTTTATCCTAAGGTTTTCTTTTTTTTCTACATATACTCTATAAACATTCGACATTTTTTAAATCCCTTTCTTTGGCAACTATTTAATTTATACTTTATATTATACAACATTTCCATAAAGTCCGTCAAGCATAACACCTATTAGTTTTACTTTTATAATGGTATTTTTAATATTATCCTCACTTTTAATATAAACCTTGATATAATTTTTAGAATACCCTTCATAATAACCATTTTTTGCACTCTGCTCTATTAGCACCTCGGCTATTTCTCCGATATTCTGCTGTAAAAACTCAGTTTGATACTGTTTATCAATCTCCTCTAGCTTTTTTGCTCTTTCGGATTTTAACTGTTTTGTAATCTGCCCGTCCATATCATAGGCTTTTGTTCCCTCTCTTTTTGAGTATGGGAAGATATGAATTTTAGCAAACTTAATCTTTTTTGCAAACTCTAACGTTTCAGCTATTTCTTTTTCACTCTCGTTTGGAAACCCTACTATTATATCGGTAGTAATGCTAACATTTTTAATATACTCTCTTAAAAGCTCAATTTCGCTTAGATAAGCAGATGCGGTATATTTTCTATTCATTCGCAAAAGCACAGTATCTGAGCCACTTTGAAGAGAAATATGAAAATGCCCACATAGCTTTTTTAGCTTAGAAATTCTAGCTGCTATTTCTCTATTTATATATCCAGGCTCTAAAGATCCAAGGCGTATTCGATAAATTCCCTCTATCTTCTCTAGCTCTTCTAATAAATCTATTAATGTTTTTCCATTATCATTATATGAAGTTATATGAATTCCTGTAAGCACTATCTCTAAAAAACCGCTTTTAGCTAGTTTTTTGGCGTATTCTATAATATCTGAAAATGGCTCACTTACGATATTTCCACGAAGATACGGGATAATACAGTAACTGCAATAGTTATTACACCCGTCCTCTATTTTTATAAGTGCTCTTGTTTTAGTGCTGGTAATTTCTGCTTTATGATTAATTTTAGCAATAAAATTTAGCTTTTCGCAAACGATATCACAAACTAAAAGCTTATCTTTATTTCCAACTACAACGTCGGCATAAAAGAACTCATCGGGTTTTTTACCCTCCACACTACAACCGCACATTACGATTAAGGCATTATCATTTAATCTTTTAGCTCTTCTTGAAATTTGACGAGATTTTTTATCTGCTAAAGCTGTAACAGAACAGGTGTTTATTAAATACACATCGCAAACCTCTGTAAAATCTCCAATATCAAAGCCTTTTTCTTTAAAACTTGTGATAATTTTTTCTGTTTCAAACTGATTTACTTTGCAACCTAACGTATAAAAAGCTATTTTCATTCGGCACCTCATTAATTTATTATATCAATAGTATAAAATATTTTTTTAAAATTTACAATACTATTGACGAAAAAGAGTTTTTGTACTATTATTAGTAAGAATTTGATTACGCCAATTTTAAGGAGAAATAATATGACAAAAAAAATAATACTTACCTCAATTGCAGAAATTCAATCCTTTGTGAATAGTGTTTCTGTCTTTAACTGTAAAATAGCACTAATTACAGAACGTTACACGATAGATGCTAAATCAATAATCGGCATTTTCAGCCTTGATTTATCTAAGCCTATTACAATGGAAGTTGATGACTTAACAATGGCAGAGTCTGTTTTCAGTAAAATATCGAACTTTATTGTAAAAGAATAACATACTTTCCCCGTTTTGTGGTAGAATAAAGGGAAAAGAAGGTTTATTTTAAAGCGAAAATGTTTTAATTTTACTTTAAACAAAACAATCCTTTTTATTGGTTTTACAAAATAAAATGAAATGAGAAACAAGTATGAATAACAACAAATTAAAAGCAGTAATAGCTATATCATTACTAGTAACTTTAATTGCTACAATGAGCGGTTGTAAAAAGAAAGACGAAGAAGTTGTAATTTTAGATGATTCCTCAAAAAACAGTAGTAGTAGCGAAAGCCAAAAACCACCCGAAAGCTCCTCTACTCCAGTAGCACCATCTAAGGCAGACAGTTCCACTTCTACCCCGTCTACACCGCCTTCTACAAAGCCTACCAGTACTTCTAGCGTAGATTTTTCCCGTGACGGATTTTCACTAAAAGGAAAGTTTACAAACGCTATTCTTCCAGAAACAGCTGATGCCGGGGAAGATTATATCAATAAAATAGTTTTTGTTGGCGACTCTACAACTTACGGTCTTAAAGCCTACAAAATGATTAAAAATACAAACAATGTTTGGACCCCTAAAAGTGGTACAATTATGCTCACTGAGGCTAACACTTCTGCCGGTAAAATAGTATACACCGACAAAAATGGTAGTGAGTCTGAAATGATGATTAAAGATGCCGCTGCTTTATCAAAACCCGAATATATGGTGCTAACACTTGGTACAAATGGCATTAGTATGTACATTGATAAAAACACTGATTACTATGTATCTGAGTACGAGAAGCTTATAAACTCTATTAAAGAGGCTTCCCCTAACACTAAAATTATAATTCAAACAGCCTTTCCTATCTGTTCATATTATAAAAACATTGATACAATATCAAATGAGCGGGTAAACAAAGCAAACTACTTATTTGCCGATTTAGCACAGCGTATCGGAGTTAAATTTTTAGACACCGCTACTGTTTTGAAAAACGACAAAGGGTATATGGAAAACTCTATCTGCAATGGTGACGGAATTCATCTAAACGAAGAGGGTTTCAAACTAGAATTAGATTATATTAGAACTCATGCTTACAAATAAAAAAACGTATTAAAATGAATGGAGATTTAAAAATGAAAAAAACACTAATAGCGATTTCACTACTATTTATAATTACCCTAACAGCTTGTAGCGGAGCTAGTTACAGCGACACTGCTAAGCCATCTGACATTGCCGACAAAATTTTAACAGAAACCGGCATTTCAAAAACCACCTTAGAAACTCCGGATGCAGCAGCTACTGACATTATCTTACAAGGTGTTGCAAAAGAGAAAATTGACAGCACCTGCATTTTAAAGTCCGCAGAAAGCACTAATGTAAATGAAATTGGTGTTATAAAAGCCGCAACAGAAAAAGACACAGCAGACATTAAAAAAGCACTAGACACCTACCTAGCTGACCGTCTTGTTGGTGGTGAGCTTTACAAAGATTATCTTCCAGAAGAGTTTCCTAAATTTGAAAATGGTAAAGCAGAAGTTAAAGGAAAATACGTTGTTTATACTATTTTAGACAGCAAAGCCACACCAAAAGCTGTTGAGGCATTTACTGCATCTATTAAAAAATAGCAACCATAACCCCCGAAGTATTTAGCTACTACCACTAATTTTAAAGGAGTTTTTTTGATTGGTATTTTCTAGTGTTCTTTTTGTTTTTATCTTTCTACCACTTACGGTACTATTTTATTACATCGCCCCAAAGAAATATAGGAACCTCTTTTTATTCCTAGTTTCGCTATTATTTTACGCATGGGGTGAGCCTATCTACATAGTTTTAATGCTATTTTCTAGTGTTGTTGACTATACAAACGGTTTACTTATTGACAAATACAAAGACAATAAAAAGTTAAAACGCACATTCCTTATTATCTCAGTTGTTATAAATCTATCACTACTTTGTGTATTCAAATACGCAGACTTTTTCATCTCCACAACCAACAGTCTTGTAGGCTCTAGCATTGACACATTAAAGCTTGGCTTACCGCTTGGAATTTCATTTTACACCTTCCAAACGATGTCCTACTCAATAGATGTATATCGTGGTGTTGTAAAAGCACAAAAGAATTTTATAACTTTCGGAACATACGTATCACTCTTTCCACAACTAATAGCAGGACCTATTGTTCGCTATCAAACTGTTGAAGATCAGCTAACCGGCAGAAAAGAAAATCTTACACTTTTCACAAGTGGACTTCAAAGATTTATAATAGGTCTTGGCAAAAAAATGATTATCGCTAATAACTGTGGGTATTTTTGGAAAGAAATTCAGGCAACGATGCCCGAAGAGATTGCTGTATCCACTGCATGGCTTGGGGTTGTACTTTTTTGCTTACAACTATACTTTGACTTTTCAGGGTATTCAGATATGGCAATTGGACTTGGTAAAATGTTCGGCTTTGAATTTTTAGAGAACTTCAACTACCCATACATTTCAAAGAGTGTTTCAGAATTTTGGCGTAGATGGCATATTTCACTTGGAACTTGGTTTAAAGAATATGTATATATCCCCTTAGGTGGCAACAGAAAAGGCACTTTCAACACATACAGAAACCTTGCTATTGTTTGGGTTTTAACCGGTTTATGGCATGGTGCTTCCGGTAACTATGTAATGTGGGGCGTTCACTGTGGTATCTTTATTATCTTAGAACGTGCATTTCTTGGCAAGTGGCTCAAGAAAATTCCAGCATTTTTCTCTTGGCTTTACACTATAATTGCAATTGCAATTGGTATGGTTTATGTATCTTTCGATGCGTTTACACCTTGTGTTAAATTTATTAAAGCATTATTTGGTGGATATGGTAACAACCTGATTGACCGTGATTTTATCTACTTTATCTCCTGCACAATAGGGCTTTTAATACTTGCTGTAATTGGCTCTACTCCAGTTGTTAAGAATACTGTTTTAAAGATTAAAGACAAGTTAAAGCCTACGACATTCCAGATAATATCTATGATATCAATCTTTGCACTTTTCTTTGTTTGCATTTCATTCTTAGTTAGTGAAACATACAATCCATTTCTATACTTTAGATTCTAGACTTATAAAAAGGAGAAAATTTAGTTGAAAAAACTTCAAATAGCGTTTATCTCAATCTTTTTTGCAATAACTACTGTATTTTTTGTCGGTTATTTTATAATACCAGACAAAGAATTTTCAGACGATGAAAATAGAGAGTTATCGCAACTACCTACCTTTTCCATAAATAATCTAATTAAAAATAAATACACCACTAAGTTTGAAACATACATTGCCGACCAATTTATGTTTAGATCCTTTTGGATGTCCACTAAAACCAACATTCAAACTGCCCTTATGTACAAGGATATTAATGGCACATACATTGGAAAAGACGATTATTTTATCCAAAAGCTACCTAAAAACGACAAAGTATCAGACACTTTTATAAACAATATCGAAACGTTATCTAAAAAATATCCTAATATGAATCTTAAAACTGCAATAATCCCCGGTGCTGCTACTGTTTTATCAGACAAGCTACCGTCAACTGCAAATCCATTTGACGAAGTGGCGGTATTTGATAAATTTAAAACCACCTTTGGGGATAACAATGTTGATGTAAACTCTGCTCTATCAAAGAGAAAAGACGAGTACATTTATTTTAAAACCGATCATCATTGGACAGAGCTTGGGGCATATTACGGATACGAAGAGATAGCTAAAAGCCTTGGTATTACTCCACTTCCACTATCGGATTTTGAGGACGTAATGGGTAGTGATAACTTTTATGGCACGATGTATTCTAAAGGCTGT
The DNA here is from genome assembly GCA_036650995.1 of Clostridia bacterium. GTDB lineage: Bacteria > Bacillota > Clostridia > Oscillospirales > SIG519 > JAVVYT01. Next base: position 8,442 of record JAVVYT010000006.1, read on the forward strand.
TTTTCCTTTGCAACACCCGATACTGTTGAGATGTTTCGCTACAAAAAACCGCTTGATATAAAGGTTACTATTCCAGAAACTAAAACTGTACGTGATGATTTATTTTTCACTGAAAACCTTGAAAAGAAAGACAAATACACTGTATTTTTAGGCGAAAACAGAAAGCTTATCACAATAGACACCAATGTAAATAACGGTAAAACCCTAACCATTCTTAAAGACTCCTACGCAAATGCACTCATACCATTTTTAGCACCGCACTACGAGAAGATAAATGTTGTGGATTTACGTTTCTTTACCGATAAGTTATCGTCGATTACCAATACAAATGAAAATCAAGATTTACTAATTTTATACAGCACACTATCGGTTATATCCGATAAAAATATGGCTGACGCATTTTTAAAAATATAAACTGAGGAGGTTTAGTAATGACAGAGCAAGGATCACTACGAGATATTAAAGAAGTAAAAATGCTTATTTTATATATTTTAAAAAGCAGTGCTACACCTCTTTCACAGCAAGAGATTACCGATATAATTCTAGCAAATAAACAGGCGGATTTCTTTTCACTACCGGAGGCGTTTTCAGAGCTTATATCCTCTGACCATATAATAGAGCATAACAAGCTTATCCACATTACAGCCCTTGGGATTGAAACAATATCAGAACTTTACAAGTTAATACCACTTTATGTGCGTGAAAAGGCTGAAATTGCCACTTTGAATATGCTCACAAATATTAGCCGTGACAGCCAAATAAAAGCGGAGCTTTGCGAGTGTGACGGAGGGTTTAACGTTTCACTTTCCATAAGTGAAGAGGCACTTTTGCTTTTCAAGTTAGACTTATTTGTTGCAAACAGACTTCAAGGTGAGGTTATCATTAAGAAATTCAACAAGTCCCCCGAACGATATTATCAGAGCATAGTAAACACTTTAACGTGCGAAGAATAATTATGAAAAAAATTATATCATTTTTAAAGCCACATAAAATAAGACTAATAATAGGACCGTTATCAAAACTAATTGAGGCGATTTTAGAACTGCTTTTACCAACTTTAGTTGCTATTATGATTGATGACGGAATAATAAAACAAGACTTACCACTTATAATTAAGTTAGGTCTTGTTATGATTTTTTTATCTATAATTGGCTATCTATTCTCACTTATCTGTCAATATAACGCTAGTATTGTTAGCACTTCTTTTAGCAAAGATTTAAGGCAAGCACTATTTCTTAAAATATCTAGTCTATCCAAAGTAAACAGAGATAAGTATAAAAAGGAAACTCTAACAAACCGTCTTACAAAAGATGTAAATCAGCTAGAGCTTGCTGTTGCAATGCTAATACGGCTTGTAGTGCGCGCACCTTTTATCTGCATAGGCTCTATTATAATGGCATTTATTATAAACTTTAAGCTATCACTAATTTTAATTATAGCCTCAGTGCTATTTTTTATATTAGTGTTTTTAATCGTTACTATATCCCTTAAAATTTATAATAAATACCAATTTCATTTTGATAAACTATCCCTTAAAACAACTGAATTTATAAGTAGTTTACGTCTTGTAAAATCCTTTACAAGAGAAGGCAAAACAAAAAAAGAGTTTAAAGAGCAAAATGACAATCTTTATAAAAGCTCTAAGAAAATGCTTAAAATTTCCGCATTACTCTCCCCTATAACTACTCTTTTAATGAATATCGTTATCGTTTTAGTGCTATTTTTTGGTGGAAAACTAGTTGCCGGTGGTGAGCTTGATATTGGCTCTATTGTTGCATATGTAAACTATGTAACACAGCTTGTAGTCGCACTTATTGTAGTTACAAATCTAGTTACTCTTTATATAAAAGCTAGCTCTAGTATGCAAAGAGTTTCTGAAATATTAAATATTGAAAACGAGCCTATAAAACAACTCCCTACAATAAAAGACGACACAAACGCAGTAAATCTTCTAAATGTCAGCTTTAAATTTGATAGCAAGATAGTTTTAGAGGATATTAATCTTACCATTAAAAAAGGTGAAAGCATTGGAATACTTGGCAATATGGGAAGTGGCAAAACAGTTCTTGTAAACCTCATTTTAGGGCTTATTACTCCAAATACTGGCGATGTTACAGTAAACGGGTATAACACTAAAACGTTCTCTCCTGCTATAAAAGATTATATTTCTTTAGCACCGCAAAAGGTTAGTTTTTTAACAGGTAGCATACTTCAAAACATCACTCTAGGAAATAAAAATGCCACACAAAACGAGATAACGAGAGCGATAGAAAATGCAAAAGCTACTGAAATTATTGACAATTTAAAAGACAAATATGAAACTAAAATAGAGATGGGTGGCAAAAACTTTTCGGGTGGTGAAAAGCAAAGACTATCCCTTGCAAGGGCATTTATTAAAAATGGTGAGCTACTTATCATTGATAACTCTTTAAACGCATTAGACAGCAAGACTTATAAAGAGGTAATAGCCAACATTTATAAATCTTGCCATACTAAAATTATACTATCAGAGAATATTTCGTCTATAAAAAATTGTGACCGCCTTTTTATCCTTTCAAACACGCATCTAAAGAAAGCTACATTAGAGGATATCACGAGAGAGGCTAACTAGTTTTTTTATCAAAACATTTATCTGCTCTTTTGTGTTAAAGACTGTAAACGAAAGCCGTACAGCTCCGTCTTTTTCGCTACCGATTTTTTTATGGGTAGGGTAAGCACAATGATACCCTGCCCTTGTCATAATGCCATTTTTATCTAGATAGTCACTCACTAAATTAGGAGTGGCATTTTTTATATTAAACGGTAGTACACCACTAAAGGTATCGTCTATTTTTTTAGTATATAAAATTGCATCGATATCTTTTAGCAGATTAAAAGTATACAGTGCAAGATTATTTTCATACTCTTTTATATACAAAATTCCTCTCTCTTTTATAAAAGAAATCCCGGCTTTTAACGCTACAATCGCTGGTGTTGCTATTGTACCTGCCTCGTATCTTTCGGGTGGGAAGTCCGGCATTAAAGGACTTTCAGAATTTGTGCCTGTTCCTCCCTCTATTAAAGTATCAAGTTTTATTTTATCGTTTAGCACTAAAACACCTAGCCCCTGCACGCCGAAAAGGGATTTATGCGGTGCTAGTGCTAAAAAATCTATGCTACATTTTTTTATATCTATTGGCATTACCCCACCTAGCTGAGCGGCGTCTACAAGAAATTTTATATTATTTTCTTTACAAAGCTTACCTATTTTTTCTATCGGTGTTATCTTGCCTATTACATTTGAGCACGCAGTAATTGCTATCATCGAAGTTTTATTTGTTATTGCATTTTTAAAGTTTTCTACTGTTTTTTCATCGTCATATAAATCTATCTCTACTTGTTTTACAAAAACATCTTTCATCTTTTCTAGCGGACGAACTACTGCATTATGCTCCATATCAGAAATTAGCACTTCACTTTTTGGTTTTAAAAATCCTTTTAACGCTAGGTTTATTGAGGCGGTACAGTTTGCTGTGAAGATAATATTTTCACTTTCGGTATTAAACATATCAGCCAAAGCATTTCTGCAAGAGAACACCTCTTTTTCAGCCATACACGATAAAAAATGCCCACTTCTTCCGGGATTTGCCCCATATACATTTACAGCACGGATCATAGCTTTTGAAACGGTTATCGGCTTTGGAAAGCTAGAGGCTGCATTATCAAAATAAATCATCTTATCCTCTCGCTGTTTTTGCAAGCTTTATTCCGCCCGCTTTTAAAATATTTAAAACAGTATCTTTTATTCTAGCATCGACAGCCAAGCTATAACCACACCCTACCGATAATTTTGGTGGCTTTACTACACTTGAGGATATTCCGTATCTTTGCAAAATATCCTGCCCTTTTAGTGCATAGGTTATTGAAGAGCATACTATATATTCAGTTTCCATACAAAAAACCTTCCTTTATTAAAATTTAATTACTCTCCTTTCAATATATGCAGATATTTTTATTTTAGACAATACCATTATCCTTAAAAGCTTGCTTTTTTGGTTAAAGAAAGGTATAATTATAGATAGTATTTTTATAAAAACTTAGGAGGAATTTAATTTTGAAAATAATCGTAGACGCTATGGGTGGAGATAATGCCCCTTTAGAAATTATTAAAGGTGCCTATCTCGCTGCCAATGAATATAACCTTGATATCACTCTTGTAGGTAATGAAGATGTTATTCGTAAGTTAATTGCCGAAAACTCCCTTACTACCTCTTCAAAAATTAATATTGTAAACGCAGTACAAACAATCGAGATGTGTGATGACCCTACTGTTGTTGTAAAATCCAAAAAAAATTCTTCAATGGCAATTGGTTTAAAGCTACTAGCAGACGGTGAAGGCGATGCCTTTGTAAGTGCCGGCAGTACTGGCGCACTTTTAACCGGAGCTACACTTATTGTAAAACGCATTAAAGGGATAAAAAGAGCAGCCTTAGCGCCTATCCTCCCTACCGATTACTCAAGGGTTATTATTATCGATGCCGGTGCTAACACTGAAAACACTCCTTTATATCTTGAGCAATATGGCATTATGGGTAGCGTTTATATGAACAAAATTTTAAACGTCCCCTCCCCTAAAATCGGTCTTTTAAATAATGGCACTGAAGCCTCAAAAGGCACTCCTCTACAAATTGCCGCAAACGAACTTCTCTCGAAAAATGAGAATTTAAACTTTATCGGTAATATTGAGGGTCGTGACGTTATGACCGGTGCTGTTGATGTTGTTGTTTCAGATGGATTTAGCGGAAATATTCTTTTAAAATCTATCGAGGGAACTGCAAAGATGCTATCTAAAAGCCTTAAAGCAATGTTTAAAACCAACCTTAAATCTATGCTCTGCGCTGTTTTACTAAAAAACAACTTAAAGAGTTTAAAGATAAAATGGACTACAACAAACAAGGCGGAGCTCCTTTAATGGGTATTTCAAAGCCTGTTATTAAAGCACATGGTAGTGCTAAAGCGGACGCTTTTAAAATTGCTATTCACCAAGCAGCCTCATTTAGCCAAAGCGGAGCAATAGATGAAATTGCAAAATTGTATAATTAACTGCATATTATGTATAAATATACATTAATAAAAAATAAATCCCTTAAAATGCAATATTTTTTAAAATAAGTATTGCATTTTTATAAATTTTATTGTATAATCATAAACATAAATAAAAAGTGATTTTTAAAAAGTAAATTTAAGAAAAAATAATAAAAGACAAAGGAAGAGAAAGAAAATGGAAAAACTTAATAAAGTAGTACTAGCATATTCAGGAGGATTAGACACTTCGATAATAATTTCATGGCTAAAAGAGAATTATGGTTGTGAAGTAGTAGCGGTGGCTGCCGATGTAGGGCAAGGCAAAGAGCTATCAGGACTTACCGAAAAAGCTATAAATTCAGGTGCTTCAAAGTTATATATTGAAGATCTTACAAACGAATTTGTAGACGATTACATTATTCCTACAATGCAGGCAGGAGCTGTTTACGAAGGCAAATACCTACTAGGCACTTCCTTTGCAAGACCTATCATTGCAAAACGCATCGTAGAGATTGCACTTAAAGAAAATGCTGATGCTATCTGTCACGGTTGCACAGGAAAAGGCAACGATCAAGTTCGTTTTGAGCTTGGCATTAAAGCTTTTGCACCGGATATGAAAATTATTGCACCTTGGCGTATCTGGAACCTTAAATCCCGTGAGGACGAAATAGAGTATGCAAAAGAGCGTAACATTCCTCTTAACATTACAAAAGAAACAAACTACTCTAAAGATATGAACTTATGGCATCTATCCCACGAGGGGCTTGACCTTGAAAACCCGGCAAACGAGCCTTGTTTTGAAAAAATACTAGAGCTTGGTGTTTCCCCTGAAATGGCACCAGACAAGCCTTGTTACCTTAAAATGACCTTTGAAAAAGGTGTTCCTACCTCGATTGACGGAGAGAAAATGAGCTGTACGGACATCATCAAAAAGCTAAACAAGCTAGGCGGAGAGAATGGTATTGGAATAGATGATATCGTTGAAAATCGTCTTGTTGGAATGAAGAGTCGTGGCGTATATGAAACTCCAGGCGGAACAATTTTATACGAAGCACACCGCATTTTAGAAACACTATGCCTAGACAAAGAAACTTCGCATTACAAATCAGAAGTTGCAATTAAATTTGCTGATTTAGTATATAATGGACTTTGGTACACACCGCTTAGAGCTGCCCTCACTGCTTTTACAAACGAAACACAAGCACACGTTACCGGTGAAGTTACTCTAAAACTTTACAAAGGCAACATTATAAATGCCGGAGTTACAAGCCCATACTCTTTATATGACGAAGAGATAGCAACCTTTGACGAGGACGAAGTATACAACCAAAAAGACAGCGAAGGATTTATAAATCTATTTGGTCTACCTCTTAAAGTGTATGCTAAAAAAATCAGTAAAACTTGGGACAAATAAAAAAGGCTAATTTTGCTTTTAATAAAGGCTAAAAATAGCAGATAAAAAAAGGATGGTACACCGTATGAAAATGTGGGCAGGCAGATTTAAAAAAGAAACCGACAAAAAAGTAAACGACTTTAACTCTTCAATTTCCTTTGATATGAGATTATTCAAAGAGGATATTATGGGTAGCATAGCGCACAGTACAATGCTCTGCTCTAAAGGTATCATAACTGAAAAGGAAAAAGAGGAAATACAAACCTGCCTTAACGATATTTTATCGGAACTTTTAAATGGTGATGCTATTCTTTCTCCCGATTGCGAAGATATTCATATGAATATAGAGCAGTTACTAACCGAAAGAATTGGTACTGCCGGCAAAAAGTTACATACAGCTCGCAGTCGTAACGACCAAGTGGCTCTAGATATTCGTATCTATCAAAAATCCGAAATTTTAGAGATAATCTCTCTTATAAAAAATCTTATAAACGAGATTTTAGCGCTAGCGACTGCAAACACTTCTACTGTAATGCCCGGTTACACACATCTTCAAAGAGCACAGCCGATTACTTTTGCTCACCATATTTTAGCATATGCGCAGATGTTACGTCGTGACATTACACGTCTTTATGACTGCTATGACCGCACCGATGAAATGCCCCTTGGAAGTGGCGCACTAGCTACTACCACCTATGACATTGACCGTATGCAAGTTGCAAATCTTTTAGGTTTTAAAGATATAACTAAAAACTCATTAGACGGGGTTTCGGATCGTGATTTTATCATTGAGCTACTCTCTGATATTTCTATTATTATGGTACATCTCTCAAGATTTTCAGAAGAAATAATCTTCTGGTGTAGTTGGGAATGTAAATTTATCGAGCTAGACGATGCCTATTCTACCGGCTCATCTATTATGCCACAAAAGAAAAACCCTGATATTCCTGAGCTTGTTCGTGGAAAATCCGGCAGAGTTTTTGGCTCTCTTATCTCTATTTTAACCACTATGAAAGGGCTACCCCTTGCCTACAACAAAGATATGCAGGAGGATAAAGAGGCTTTATTTAACGCTATTGATACTGTAAAGCTATGCCTTGAAGTATTTGCTCCGATGCTAAAAACAATAACTATAAATAAAGACAGAATGCTCCTTGCCGCTGGTGAAGGTTTTATAAATGCTACTGACTGTGCTGATTATCTTGTTAAAAAAGGTCTTGCTTTTCGTGATGCCTACAAAATAACAGGTGAGCTTGTAGCCTTATGTATTGAAAATAAATTCACGCTAAACACCCTCCCTCTTGCAGATTACAAAGCTAAATGTGAAGTTTTTGATGAAGATATTTACGATGCTGTTAATCTTCAAAACTGTGTAAACGAGCGAAAAGTTATCGGTGGACCTTCAAAGAGTGCAGTTTTAAACCAGATAGCTGACCTACAAGATTTTATAAAGCATTTAAAATAACAAACAAATTTATAGATTTTATAAAGTATTTAAGATAACAAACAAATTTATAGATTTTTAAAGGATTTAAAATAATGAACAAATACAAAGTTTTTATAGACGGTGCCGAGGGTACAACAGGTCTTGAAATAAACAAAAAGTTAGAGCTTATTCCCGAAATAGAGCTTATAAAGATTGACGACTCCCTCCGCAAAGACGAAGCTTCACGCAAAGAATGTATAAACTCTTCAGATTTAACGATTTTATGCCTTCCAGACGTCGCAGCTATTCACGCAATGACTTTAATAGAAAACGACACCACCAAAATTATCGATGCGTCTACCGCTCACAGGGTCGACAAAAACTTTGTATATGGTTTTCCTGAGTTATCAAAACATCAAGAAAAAGAAATTATAAATGCAAGATATGTTGCAAATCCAGGTTGCCACGCAACAGGCTTTATTTCTCTTGCTTACCCATTATTAGAAAACGATATTTTACCTCATTCCTATCCACTCTCTGCCTTTTCCATTACAGGGTATAGCGGTGGCGGAAAGTCTATGATTAAAAGCTACGAGGAGCTTCCTTTAAGTGACGATATGAAAAGTCCACGACTATACTCACTTTCGTTAAATCACAAGCATATACCTGAAATTATGAATATCTGTTCTCTTACCAATCCGCCTATCTTTACACCAATTGTGGGTGACTACTACAAAGGTATGACAACTAGTATTCCAATAGCAAACCGCCTACTTTTAAGGAAAATGTCGGCTAGAGATATCTGTGATTTTTACAAAGAGAAGTATAAAAACTCAAGTAATATCATAGTATCAGATTTTATGGGAGATATTAAAACAGGAAACGGTTATCTTCCCGCAACACTCCAAAACGACACTAATAATATTGAAATTTTTGTATTTGGCAATGATGAAAACACTCTTGTCACCGCAGTTTTTGACAACCTCGGAAAAGGTGCTAGTGGTGCTTGCGTGCAAAATCTAAAGCTTATGCTTAATATATAAGTTATTATCTATCCAGTACTTTTATTTGAAAGGTTATTTATTATGAAAAAAATTCAAAGCACCTCTGCTATCACCTTTGCTAATGGCTTTAAAGCTAGTGGCATTTATTGTGGTATTCGAAAAAACAAAGATAAAAAGGACTTAGCACTTATTTTTTCAGAAACAAAATGTTCTGTTGCCTCCTGCTACACTACAAACAAAGTTAAAGGGGCGCCTATTATAGTTACAAAAGAAAACACAAAAAATGGTATAGCACAGGCTATCATCTGCAACAGTGGCAATGCTAACACCTGCAATGCTGATGGTATTGACGTTGCAAACACCACCTGCTTAGAACTTGCTAAAGAATTAAATATTTCAGCTACTGATATTGTAATCGCCTCAACCGGAGTTATCGGTCAGCCTTTAAATTTAAAAGCTATTGTAAATGGAATTCCAAGTCTTGTTCATAATCTTTCTAAAGAGGAAGGCTCTAGTGCCTGTGAAGCTATTTTAACTACTGATCTTGTTGCAAAACAAGCTGCCTGCGAAGTCAACATTAACAATACAATCGTTAAAATCGGTGGCATTGCAAAAGGCTCTGGAATGATAAATCCTAATATGGCAACTATGCTAAGTTTTATAACCACCGACGCTAACATCTCTTCTGAAACATTACAAGACGTTTTAGACAAGGTCGTTGCTAGTAGTTATAATATGGTAAGTGTTGACGGGGACACTAGCACTAATGATATGGTAACAATTCTTGCAAATGGCACTGCTAACAACAGTGAAATTTGCAAAAACACTGCTGAATATGATGACTTTTTAAATGCACTAACGTACATCTGTCAAACGCTTTCTAAGATGATAGCAAAAGACGGAGAAGGTGCTACAAAGCTTATCACCTGCAATGTTATAAACGCCACCTCTACCGAAATTGCTAGAATATGTAGTAAAAGTATTATCTCTTCTAGTCTTGTAAAAGCCGCTGTTTTTGGCAGTGATGCAAACTGGGGCAGAATACTCTGTGCTATTGGTTACTGCAAAGCTACAATTGATATAAACCTTGTAGACATTTATTTTTCTTCCTCAAAAGGTACAGTTGCTGTTTGCACTAATGGTGCCGGGATTTTATTTGACGAAGATCTTGCTAAAGAAATTTTACTACAAGACGAAATTATTATAAATGTAGACCTTAAATCCGGTAGTCATCGAGCTACTGCTTGGGGCTGTGACCTTACTTACGATTATGTAAAGATAAACGGAGATTACAGAACCTAAATTTTTAATACTACCTATCAAATAAAACTGATGTTTTTTCACATCTTAATACACAAATAACAAAAGCAAAGGATAAAAAAGCGATGAATACAGCAGAACAAGCAAAGGTACTCACAAGGGCACTTCCCTACATACAAAAATACATAGGCAAGACAATTGTCATAAAATACGGTGGCAACGCTATGAAAAGCGAGGAGCTAAAAAAAGCGGTTATCGAGGACATTGTGCTTTTATCCTGTGTTGGAGTGCGGGTTGTTTTAGTGCATGGAGGCGGACCTGAAATTAATGAAATGCTAAACCGAGTTGGGATAGAAAGCAAGTTTATAAATGGTCTGCGTTACACCAATGCAGATACTATTGATATTGTTCAGATGGTACTTTGTGGCAAGATAAACAAGCAACTATCCGCTTTAATCTCTGAAAAAGGTGGCAAAGCTATGGGCATTTCAGGGCTAGACAGTAATCTACTTATAGCTGAAATGATTGAAGAAAAAGACACCGACTATGGATATGTTGGAAATGTTATCGATGTAGACACGACAATAATTACCAAAGCCTTAGATATAGGTTTTATCCCGGTAGTGGCAACACTTGCAAAAGACGGTAATGGGCAGGCGTTAAACATAAATGCCGATACAGCCGCTGCTAAGATTGCCGCTGCACTTAAAGCGGAAAGACTACTCACTTTAACAGATGTTGCCGGTGTTTTAACAAATAGTGATGACCCTTCAACATTAATTGAAGAAATTCCTGTATCAGATGTAAATCATCTAATAAAAGAAGGGATAATAAAAGGCGGAATGATTCCAAAGATTGATTGTTGCGTTTACGCAGTTCGTGAGGGTGTTAAAAACACTGCAATTATTGACGGACGTGTTCCCCACTCTATTCTAATTGAGATGCTCTCTGATGAGGGTAGTGGTACGATGATATTCTAATTTATTTAAAATAAAAACTAAAAAAGGTGATATAAATGACAGACAACGATTACAAACTACTTGATACTGAAAATATAATGAATACCTACTCACGATTTAACATAACTTTAGCGAGCGGTAAAAATGCTACTGCTACAAGTGTTGACGGGAAAAAGTACATTGATTTTGGCTCTGGTATTGGTGTTTTATCGCTTGGACATTGTGATAAAAAATGGGTAAAGGCCATTACTACTCAGGCTAAAACCATTGCGCACACCTCTAATTTATATACAAGCATACCTAATAGCACTTTGGCAAAATCGCTCTGCGACTACACCGGCTATGATAAAGTATTTTTTTCAAACTCTGGAGCTGAGGCAAACGAATGTGCCATAAAAATTGCACGTAAATATAGTTTTGACAAATATGGTAAAAACAGAAACGAGATAATAACCCTTAAAAACTCCTTTCACGGCAGAACAATAACAACGCTAAGCGCCACCGGGCAAGATAGTTTTCATAAATTTTTCTATCCCTTTACCTCTGGTTTTAAGTATGGTGACGGATTTGATTTAGAAAAACTCACCTCCAAAATAACCGATAAAACCTGCGCTATTATGATAGAGTTAATTCAAGGTGAGGGCGGTGTTATTCCGCTAGACAAAGAATTTGTAAAAAATCTTGCCACCACTTTAAATGAAAAAGATATTTTGCTAATAGCTGACGAAGTGCAAACAGGCGTTATGCGTACTGGTAAATTTCTTGCAAGTGAGCATTATGGCATAACTCCAGACATTGTAACCCTTGCAAAAGGGCTAGGCGGTGGACTTCCAATTGGTGCTACTCTCTGCAAAGACGATCTTTCAACCACCCTTTCATATGGTATGCATGGCTCTACTTTCGGCGGAAACCCCATCTGCTGTGCCGGTGCTAAAGTAGTTTTAGAAACTGTTTGTACCGATGAGTTTGGTGAAAACGTTATCTTAAAAGGTGATTATATAAAGCAAAAATTACTTGCAATGAGCGGTGTAACCGAAGTTCGAGGTCTTGGACTTATGATAGGTTTTGACGTTAGGGTAGACACGAAAACAGCTATTAATAGTATGATAGAGAATGGTTTATTAGTTCTAGGTGCAAAAAACAGTATTCGCTTATTACCTCCGCTTACCATTACTATGGCTGAGATAAACAAGGGTCTTGATATTATAGAAAAGTCATTAAACGATTTAGAAAATAAATAAATTATAACGAAAGAAGATAGTAAAAATGCAGAACAAACATCTACAAAAAATGTTAGATTTATCAGCAGATGAAATAATCGAGATTTTAAATTTAGCAGATCAACTGAAGTATGAAAATAAAAAAGGTATTCCACACAAGAGAAACCTCAAAGGCAAAACACTTGGTATGATATTCCAAAAATCATCAACCAGAACACGTGTATCCTTTGAAACAGGAATGTATCAGCTTGGCGGAATGGCACTATTTTTATCACCAAGAGATTTACAGATTGGCAGAGGCGAGGAAATTGCCGACACTGCACGAGTTTTAAGTCGATATCTAAATGGTATTATGATACGCACTTTTGAGCAAAAAGAGATTGAGGACCTTGCAAACTTCGGAAGTATTCCTATAATAAACGGGCTTACCGACTTTGCACATCCTTGTCAAGTTCTAGCTGACCTTATGACAATAAGAGAGTATAAATCAAATCTACAAGGTCTTAATGTCTGCTATATTGGTGATGGAAATAATATGGCAAATTCTATCATTGTTGGCTGTCTTAAAGTGGGTATGAACGTTTCAATTGCCTGCCCTACTAACTATATGCCGTCTAGCGAGGTTTTGGATTTTGCAAAAGATTTTGGTGATAGCTTTAAAATATCTGATAATATTAAAGAAATGGCAACGAATGCCGACGTGTTAATGACTGATGTCTGGGCTAGCATGGGGCAAGAGGACGAGTCCGCTATCCGTCAAAAAGCCTTTGCTGGTTATCAGATTAATAACGAGCTTTTATCTGTTGCACACAAGGATTGTATGGTGTTACACTGCCTACCTGCTCATCGTGGTGAAGAGATTGCAGCGGATACATTTGATGACCATGCAAATGAAATTTTTGACGAGGCTGAAAATCGTTTGCACGCTCAAAAAGCTGTAATGGTACTACTTATGGAAGACTCTCACTAATATTATTATTTAAAAAACAAGACACCTAAAAAAAGTTTTCAAAAAAATAGTTTAAGAATTGTTTTAAAAAATTAGTATAAAGATTGTTTT